>JAWWCG010000229.1:0-6048 GCA_033720555.1 Kiloniellales bacterium
CCGAGGGTGCGGGCGGCGGCCTCGAGCCGGCGGTCCACCGCCTCGAAGGAGAGCCGCATGGCGCGCACCATCAGGGGAAACGCCATGACCGCGGCGGCGACCGCCGCTCCCTGCCAGGTGAAGGCGACGGTGAGGCCGAGCCCGTCGTGGAGCAGGCGGCCGATCGGCCCCTGGCGGCCCAGCAGCACCAGCAGCAGGTAACCGACCACGACCGGCGGCAGCACCAGCGGCAGGTGGACCACGCCGTTCAGGACGTTCTTGCCGACGAACTCGCGGCGCGCCAGCAGCCAGGCGACGGCGAGGCCGAGCGGCAGGCTGGCCGCGACGCTCCAGAACGCGACGCGCAGGCTGAGGGCGAGGGCCTCGCTCTCCAGCGGGCTCAGCATGGCCGGCCCCGCGCCCCGTCGCCTTGCCTCACGACGCCGGCCCCGGCGGAACCAGGAAGCCGTGGGCGCGGAACACCATGGCTGCGGCCTCGCTCCGCAGGTGATCGTAGAAGCGCCGCGCCGCGCCGGCGCCGCGCCCGGCGACCAGGGCCAGGGGATAGACGATCGGCGGATGGCTTTCGGGTGGGAACCCGCCGACCACCCGCACCCGCGAGGAGATCCGCGCGTCGGTCGCGTAGACGATGCCGACCGGCGCCTCGCCGCGATCGACCAGCGCGAGGGCCGCGCGCACGTTGGCCGCGCGTACCGTCCGGTCGGCCAGGCCTTGCCAGAGGCCGAGGGCCTCGAGCGCCGCTCGGGCGTAAATCCCCGCCGGCACGTGGCCGGGGTCGGCGATCGCCAGGCGCCGGCCGTCGGCCAGGCTCGTATCCAGCAAGTCGGCGAGCGCGGCGGCGCTCAGGTCGCCGAGATCGGCCGTCGCCGCGTCGCGGACTTCGGTGTCTTCTGTGTCTTGTGGGACGATCAGGACCAGGCGGTTTGCGAGCAGGTCGACGCGGCTCGCGGCATCGACCGCGCCGCGCTCGGCCAGGTAGTCCATCCACGCCGGATTGGCGGAGAGGTAGAGGTCGGCCGGCGCGCCCTGGGCGATCTGCTTGGCGAGGGTCGAGGAGGCGGCGAAGACCGTGCGCACCTCGCCGCCGCCGGCCGCGGCGTAGGCTTCGGCGATCTGCTCGACCGCGCCCTTGGTGCTGGCGGCGGCGAAGACGGTGACCTCCTCGGCGCCCGCCGCGCCCGAAAAGCCCAGGTCCGGCGCAACGCCGAGCCCGAGGGCGAGCGCGAAGCCGAGCGCCCACAGGGTGCGCGCCCGCGTGGCGCGGCCGGCCGGTGGCTTGCGCATGTGCCCTCGTGTCCCCCTGCGATTTCCCGCGCGGCTCCGCGCCGGCGGGGTCGCCGCGTCGCCGAGCGGCGCAGCGGTCCGTGGCGAAGCGGTCTGTGGTGAAGCGTTATATATCGCGAAATATAACGACGGGCAATCCGCCGCGACGCGCGGCGGGCGGTCTCAGCGCATGAGGTCGGCGAAGCCGTCGAGGTCGTCGGCCAGGCACTCCAGGGCCTTCGACTCCATCGTTCGGTAGCGCGCCAGGACCTCGCGGCCGAGCGCAGTCAGCTCGGCGCCGCCGCCGCCGCTGCCGCCGCGCGAGGAGACGACCAGCGGGCCGCGGAAGCTGGCGTTCATAGTGTCGACCAGCAGCCAGGCCCGCCGGTAGGACATGCCCATGCGCTTGGCGGCGGCGCTGATCGAGCCGGTCTCGGCGATGGCGTCGAGCAGATCCGCCTTGCCGTGGCCGATGGCGACCGCGGCGCCGAGCAGAACCCGCAGCCGCGGCGGCTCCTTGGCCTGGCGGCCCGTCTTATCCTTTTTCGCCATAGAGCGTCGCCGGGTCGACTTCGACGGCCAGCGTCTCCTCCAAGGCGCCGTCGCGCCAGCTCCGGAAGAAGCATCGCCGTCGGCCGGTGTGGCAGGCCATTCCGGTCTGATCGACCCGCAGGAGCAGGGTGTCGCCGTCGCAATCGACGCTCAGCTCGACCAGCCGCTGCACCTGGCCCGAGGTCTCGCCCTTGCGCCACAGCCGGCTGCGCGAGCGCGACCAGTAGCAGACCCGCCCGGTCGCCAGGGTCTCGGCGATCGCCGCCCGGTTCATCCACGCCATCATCAGCACCTCGCCGCTGTCGTGCTGCTGGGCGATCGCCGGGATCAGGCCCCGCGCGTCGAAGGCGAGGGCGGCCGCCAGCGCGCTCGGCAGGGGCGGCGTCGTTGCGTCTTCGCTCATGCTTCGTCTCCTGCGGCGCGGGCGAGCCGCGCGAAGCCCGCCTCGAGATCGGCGATCAGGTCGTCCGGGTGCTCGAGCCCGGCATGGATCCGCAGGCAGGGCCCGGGCGCCGACCAAGGGGCGGCGGTTCGGCTCCGCTCGGGCCGGCTGCGGATAATCAGGCTCTCGAAGCCGCCCCAGGACGCGCCGATGCCGAACAGCTCCAGGTTGTTCACCATGGCGCCGAGCGCGGCCTTGGAATAGGGCCGGGCGAGGACGACGCCGAACAGGCCGCTGGCGCCGGCGTAGTCGCGCCGCCAGATCTCGTGGCCGGGGTCGCCGGGCAGGGCGGGAAAGAGCACCCGCGCCACCTCCGGACGCGCGGCCAGCCAAGCGCCGAGGGCCAAGGCGTTGTCCTGATGACGGGGCAGGCGCACCGCCATGGTCCTGAGGCCGCGCAGCGCCAGGTAGGTGTCGTCCGGCCCGGCGCACTGGCCGAGTTGGCGGACCGTGCGGCCGACCCGCTCCTCGCTGTCCGGGGTGCAGGTGACGACGCCGAACATGGCGTCGGAATGGCCGACCAGGTACTTGGTCCCAGCCTGAACCGATACATCAACACCGTGCTCCAGCGGTTTGAAATTAAGAAATGTCGCCCAGGTGTTGTCCATGACGGTCGGAACGCCGGCGGCGCGCGCCGCCGCGGCGATGGCAGGCACGTCCTGCATCTCGAAGGTGAGCGAGCCGGGCGATTCCAGGTGCACGACCTGCGTGTCCGGCCGGAATAGCTCCGAGATCCCCGCGCCGATCAGGGGATCGTAGTATTGCACCGCGACCCCGAGGCGGGCGAGCACGCCGTCGCAGAACCGCCGCACCGGCCCGTAGCAGGCATCGCAGATCAGCGCATGGCCGCCGCTCGCGACCAGGGAGAGCAGGGCGACATTGACGGCGGCCAGGCCCGAACACAGCAGGAAACTGCGCGATCCGCCCTCGAGCGCCGCCACCGCCTCCGCCAAGGCGAAGCTCGTCGGCGTGCCCGAGCGGCCGTAGCCGGAGGCGCGCGGCTGCCGCGGCGAGCCCGCGGCCTCGTAGGCCTCGATGCTGTCGAACAGGATCGTGGAGGCGTGGTAGACGGGCGGGTTCACCGTGTGGAACGGGTCCGGGGTGCCGCGGCCGAGGTGCGCCAACAGCGTTTCCGTCCTGCGCGGGCGTTGGCTTCGCGGGGCTTTGCTCGGCGGGACTTTGTTCGGCGGGCCTTTGCTCATGGGCGCTGCCGTCTCTCCTCGAGGAGGGATTTCCGGGATCGCCGGACCGTCGGCGCCGTTATGCCAGCGGCGTGCCGGAGGCGAAAGATCTTAGCGCGGAATCGCCCCCGCTCCCACGCCGCTTCGCGCGTAGCGTGAGCTTCGATGCGAAGCTGCGACTCGAAAAGCGGGTTGCTGCTAATCTACTGCTAGTGTTAGATTCCGGCTGATTAAGCGAGGGCTGGCTACAAGGCCGGTTCCGAAATCCAAAAGGGTCAACGAGAGCAGGGAAGGTCATTCGATGAAGATTTCCAAGCTACTGCTTGTCGCTGGGGCGGCGGCCTTGCTGTCGTCTGCGGCATCCGCGGCGACGCTAGAGGAAGTTCGAGAGCGCGGCGAGTTGCGCTGCGTGATCAGCACGGGCTTGGCCGGTTTCGCATACACCGACGAGTCCGGTAACTGGCAAGGTTTCGACGTGGACTTCTGCCGGGCGACCGCGGCGGCCGTGTTGGGTGACCCCAACAAGGTGAAATTCGTCACTTCGACCGGCAAGACCCGCTTCACCATCTTGAACTCCGGCGAAGCCGACGTTCTCTGGCGCAACACCACCTGGACCTACGTCCGCGACGTCGACGTGAAGCTGCTGTTCCTCGGCGTCAACTACTACGACGGCCAAGGCTTCCTGGTGCGCAAGGACCTCGGCGTGACCAGCGCCAAGGAACTGGACGGCGCCTCGGTCTGCATCCAGACCGGCACCACCACCGAGCTGAACCTGGCGGACTACTTCCGCAGCAACGGCATCAGCTACGAGCCGGTGCCGATCGAGACCAACGACGAGGCGCGCACCAACTATCTGGCCGGGCGCTGCGATGTCTACACGACCGATGCCTCGGGCCTGGCGGCGACCCGCTCGACCTTCGACGACCCGTCGGCGCACGTCATCCTGCCCGAGATCATCTCCAAGGAGCCCTTGGGCCCGGCCGTGCGCCAGGGCGACGACACCTGGGGCGACATCGTGCGTTGGACGCTGAACGCCACCCTCAGTGCCGAGGAACTGGGCGTCACGCAGGACAACGTCGATAGCATCGGCGAGACGACCGACAACCCCGAGATCAAGCGTCTGCTAGGTTATGAAGGCGATCTCGGCGCCATGGCGGGCCTCGACAAGGATTGGGCCAAGAACGTGATCAGGGCCGTCGGGAACTACGGCGAGATCTTCGACCGCAACATCGGCCCCGACACTCCGATCGCGCTGGAGCGCGGTCTCAACGCCCTGTGGACCGAAGGCGGCCTTCAGTATTCACCGCCGTTCCGTTGATCGGACGCGACGTGGGCTAGGAATTCGGATACGCGCTGGGAGCTGAGGCTCTCGGCGCGTTCCGGTTTTTGTATGTGCATCGCATCAACGCAAGGCGTGGCGGGCGGCTCGGGAGCCTTGCTCGAGATCAGCCCGTGACAACGACGAGGTCAGTGAGAAAGACGAGGTCAGTGCAATCGGAGACGGGGGGCGACCGATCATGGCACAACAAGCGGTAGTAAGTCCGGGGTTCTCGATCGGTCGACTCTGGAACGACAAGGAAGCCCGCTCCGTCCTCATCCAGATCCTCACCCTGGTGCTGCTGGTGGCGTTCCTCGCCTATATCATCAGCAACGCCATCGCCAACCTGGAGGCCATCGGCAAGACCTTCAGCTACGATTTCCTGACCGAGCCGGCCAGCTACGACATCAACCAGCACCTGATCCCCTACACCTCGCGCAGCACCCACCTGCGCGCCGCCGTCGTCGGCCTGCTCAACACCCTGCTGGTCGCCGCCTGCGGCATCGTCCTGGCGACGGTCTTGGGGTTCATCCTCGGCGTGCTGCGGCTGTCGAGCAATTGGCTGGTCAACCGCATGGCCTATTGCTTCATCGAGTTCACCCGCAACGTGCCGGTGCTGCTGCACATCCTGCTGATCCACGGCATCATCGTGACTTCGCTGCCGGTGCCGAGGCAGGCGATCGACGTCGGCAACACCTTCTTCCTGTCGAACCGCGGCTTCTTCGTGCCGAGCCCGCAGTTCGAGCCGGCCTTCTGGGCGGTCGCGATCGCCTTCGTCGTGGCGATCGCCTTCGCCGTCGCGTTCAGCAAATACGCCCGCAAGGTGCAGGACGAGACCGGCAAGCGCTATCCCGTGCTCTGGATCAACCTGGCGGCGATTGTGCTGCTGCCGCTGATCGTCTATTTCATCGCCGGCCGGCCGATGACCTGGCAGTTCCCGGAGCTCAAGGGCTTCAACTACCAGGGCGGCATGGTGCTGCGGCCGGAGTTCCTGGCGCTGTGGCTGGCGCTGTCTTACTACACGTCCTCGTTCATCGCCGAGATCGTGCGCGCCGGCATCCTCTCGGTCAGCTACGGCCAGACCGAGGCCGCCTACGCGCTCGGCCTCAGGCCCAACCGCACGCTGTCGCTGATCATCATTCCCCAGGCGCTGCGGGTCATCGTGCCGCCGCTGGCCAGCCAGTACATGAACCTGACCAAGAACTCGTCGCTCGCGATCGCCATCGGCTACATGGACCTGGTGGCGACCATCGGCGGCATCTCTCTGATGCAGACGGGCAAGGAGATGGAGA
>JAWWCG010000230.1:0-6019 GCA_033720555.1 Kiloniellales bacterium
ACCCGCACCAGCGCGTGGCGCTTCTTGCCGGCGGAGAGCTTGATCAGGCCGTCCTCGTCGCGGTCGGCGAGCTTGACCACGGCCGTCTCCTCGGCGATCGGCCGGTTGTTGAGCCGGCCGCCGCCGCCCTTGATCAGCCGGCGCGCTTCCCCGTTGCTCGCCGTCAGGCCGGCGCGGCACAAGAGCTCGTAGGCGGCGATCCCCGCCTCGAGCTCGCCGCGGCTGATCTCCAGGGTCGGCAGGTCCTCGCCGTGGCCGCCCCGCTCGAAGGTCTGGCGGGCGGTCGCGGCCGCCGCCTCGGCCGCCTCGCGGCCGTGACAGAGCGCCGTCGCCTCGTTGGCCAGGGTCTTCTTGGCGTCGTTGATCTCGCTGCCCGCGAGCCGCGCCAGGCGGTCGATCTCGTCGAGCGGCAGCAGCGTGAAGAGGCGCAGGAACCGGCCGACGTCGGCGTCGTCGCAGTTGCGCCAGAACTGCCAGTAGTCGTAGGCCGACAGGCGCTCGGCGTTGAGCCAGATCGCCCCCTCGGCGGTCTTGCCCATCTTGGCGCCGCCGGCGGTGGTGATCAGCGGCGAGGTCAGTCCGTAGAGCGCGCGCTGGTCGATCCGGCGCCCCAGCTCGACGCCGTTGACGATGTTGCCCCACTGGTCGGAGCCGCCCATCTGCAGCACGCAGTTGTGGCGCCGGGCGAGCTCGAGGAAATCGTAGGCCTGCAGCACCATGTAGTTGAACTCGAGGAAGGTGAGCGGGTGCTCGCGTTCCAGGCGCAGGCGCACCGAGTCGAAGGTCAGCATGCGGTTGACCGAGAAATGGCGGCCGTAGTCGCGCAGGAAATCGATGTAGCGAAGGCCGTCGAGCCAATCGGCGTTGTTCACCATGAGGGCCTCGCCGGGGCCGTCGCCGAACTTGAGGTAGCGGTCGAAGATGCGGCGGATCCCGGCCATGTTGGCCTCGATCCGCGCCTCGCTCAGGAGCTGGCGGCTGTCGTCCTTGCCCGAGGGGTCGCCGACCTTGGTGGTGCCGCCGCCCATCAGCACGATCGGCCTGTGGCCGTGGCGCTGCAGCCAATGCAGCAGCATGATCGGCAGCAGCGAGCCGACATGCAGCGAATCGGCGGTGCAGTCGAAACCGATGTAGGCGGTCACCGACGAGTCGCGCATCAGCGCGTCGAGCCCCTCCGGGTCAGTGCACTGGTGGACGAAGCCGCGTTCGCTGATTTCGCGCAGGAATTCGGACTTGAAAACCGTCATGGAACAGGCTTGGTTGGTGGCGGCGCTCGTGGCCGCTTGTCGGCGGCGCGCTGGTCTATCACAATCCCCGACCCTTCTCAATCGACCCCTCGGGCGCGCCCGGGCCCGGTCTTCACGACGCTCGCAGGACGCTCGCAGGGCATGACTGAAAACACCAAGACTTGGGATCGGCGCGCTTGGGCGCTCGGGATGATGAGCGGCACCTCGCGCGACGGCATCGACGCCGCGCTGATCCATACCGACGGCGAGCGCGAGGTGGCACCCGGCCCGTTCCTCGGCCGGCCCTACGACGACGCCTTGCGGGCCAAGCTGGCCGCGGTCTGCCAGGGCGACCATGCCCAGCTCGAGGCGGTCGAGCGCGAGCTGACCCTGCGCCACGCCGAGGTGGTCGCGGCGCTGCTCTCGGAGCACGGCGTCGCGCCGCGCGAGGTCGGCGTGATCGGCTTTCACGGCCACACCGTGGCCCACGATCCGGCGCGCGGGCGCACCCACCAGATCGGCGACGGCGCGCTGCTGGCGGCGGAGACCGGCATCGACGTGGTGGCCGACTTTCGCAGCCGCGACGTGGCGGCCGGCGGCGAGGGGGCGCCCTTCGCGCCGCTCTATCACTGGGCCCGCGCCGCGGACCTGGCCAAGCCCCTGGCGGTGGTCAACATCGGCGGCGTGGCCAACGTGACCTGGATCGGCGACGACGCGGCCTCGCTGCTCGCCTTCGACACCGGCCCGGGCAACGCCATGCTGGATAGCTGGATGACCCGCTACACCGGTGCCGCGCGCGACGAGGACGGCCGGCTGGCCGCCGGCGGCGCGGTCGAGGAGCGGATCGTCGAGCGTTTCCTCGAGGCGCCCTATTTCCGCCGGCCGCCGCCGAAGTCGCTGGACCGCGACGACTTCGACCTGGGCCTGCTGGACGGCCTCGCCGCCGCCGACGGGGCGGCGACGCTCTGCGCCGTGACCGCCGCCGCCGTGGCCCGGTCCGCGGCGCATCTGCCGGCGCCGCCGCGGCGCTGGCTGATCACCGGCGGCGGCCGGCACAATCCGGTCATCATGGCCATGCTGGGCGCGCGTCTCGGCGCGCCGGTCGAGCCGGTGGAGGCGGTCGGCTGGAACGGCGACTCGCTCGAGGCCGAGGCCTTCGCCTATCTCGCCGTGCGCTCGCTCCAGGGCTTGGCGCTGTCGCTGCCCTCGACGACCGGGGTCCGGGCGCCGACCAGCGGCGGCCGCTACTTCCCGACAGACAAGGGATAGCGGGCTAGGAGGCCGCCGCCTTGGCTTCCTCGCGCAAGGCGGTGGCGAGATAGTCGGCGACGTGCGCTTCGAGCTCTTCGATGTGGTCGCGGAACGAGTGGTCGGCGCCGGGCACGACGCGGTAGTCGATCCGGATGTCGCGCTGATGGTGCAGCTTATGCACCAGTTTCTCGACCGACGTCAGGGGCACGCTTTCGTCCTTGTCGCCGTGAACCATCAGGCCGGAGGACGGGCAGGGCGCCAGAAAGCTGAAGTCATAGCTGTTGGCGGGCGGCGCGACGGAGATGAAGCCTTTGATCTCGGGCCGGCGCATCAGCAACTGCATGCCGATCCAGGCGCCGAAGGAGAACCCGGCGACCCAGCAGGCGCTGGCGTTCTGGTTGAAGGTCTGCAGCCAATCGAGCGCCGAGGCGGCGTCCGAAAGCTCGCCCTCGCCGCGGTCGAAGGTGCCCTGAGAGCGCCCGACGCCGCGGAAGTTGAAACGCAGAACCGAAAAGCCCTGCCGGGCGAAGACGTGGTAGAGCGAGTACACGACCCGGTTGTTCATGGTGCCGCCCTGCTGCGAGTGCGGATGCAGGATGAGCGCGATGGGCGCATTGGGCGACGAATTGTGCTGGTAACGTCCCTCGAGGCGTCCCTCCGGGCCGTTGAAAATCACCTCTGGCATGATGCACCGTCCAAAATGGAACCCCGACGGTACATGGCCGCGAAAGCGCGCGATGCGGCGCCGGAGCTACCCTCATTACCCCCAAATAAGTCGCCGCAACCCCGTCTCAAGTCCGCCTTTGCCTAAACTTGACCAATTTAGTCAGGCAAACTATATGCTGGGTAGAAGGGTTCGCCGACAAAAAGCCTCCGTCCCCGGCCGGGCCGAGGCGGAAGCCGGCCATGATCATAGCATGATAGGCCGTAAGATGTTCAAAAATCTGCGTGAAGACATCGACGCCATGATCGCGCGCGATCCTGCGGCGCGCAATCGTTTCGAGGTGGCGCTGCTTTATCCCGGCTTTCAGGCGGTGCTGTTCTACCGTATTTCGCACGCGTTCTGGGCGCGCGGCTGGCGATTCATCGGCCGCGCGGTCTCGCAGGTCGGGCGCTGGCTGACCGGGATCGAGATTCATCCCGGCGCGAAGATCGGCCGACGCTTCTTCATCGATCATGGCATGGGCGTGGTGGTCGGCGAGACCAGCGAGATCGGCGACGACGTCACGCTCTACCACGGCGTCACCCTGGGCGGCGTGGCCCCCAGCGTCGACAGCCACAGCCAGCGCGAGCAGAAGCGCCACCCGACCTTGGAGGACGGCGTCATCGTCGGCTCCGGCGCCCAGGTGCTAGGCCCCGTGACCGTCGGCCATGGCGCGCGAATCGGCGCGAACGCGGTGGTCACCAAGAACGTGCCGCCGTGCGTCACCATGGTCGGCATTCCCGCGCGCAGCGTCCAGGCGAGCAAGACGAGCGCGGAAGACCAGCGCTTCGTCGCCTACGGCACGCCGACCGGCGACATACCCGATCCCGTGGCGCGGGCCTTGGACGGCCTGCTCAACGAGGTCCAGATCCTGCGCGCGCGCATTCACGCCTTGGAGGCCCAGAGCGAAGCCGGCGGCGGCGACGGCGTGGAGCGCGTCGCGGAAGGCGGGCGCGGCGAGGGCGACAAGGGCGCGGCGGCGGATTCCTCGTCGGGGAAGTGCTGAGAGAGCAGCCGAGAGACGGGACGAATCATCGTGAAGATGAGCGCGAAAGGCCGGTACGCCGTGATGGCGCTGGCGGATCTGGCGGCCCAGGGCAGGCCCGGGCCGGTCACCCTTTACGACATCGCCGAACGGCAGGACATCTCCCTGTCCTATCTGGAGCAGCTCTTCGCCAAGTTGCGCCGGCGCGACTTGGTGAAGAGCGTGCGCGGGCCGGGCGGCGGCTATCTGCTGGCCCGCGACCCCAGCGAAATGCCGATCTCCGACATCGTGCTCGCCGTCGACGAGCCGGCGGCGGGCACGCGCTGCACGCCGGCCCAGCCCCTGAACTGCCGGGACAGCGACGTGCGCTGCCTCACGCACGATCTCTGGGAGGAGCTGGGCAATCAGATGTACCACTACCTCAAATCGGTGACCCTCGAGGACGTGATCAAGCAGCGCATTCTGGCGACCTCGGGCCCGGTTCCGGTCGACTCCGGCGCCGCCGAGCCGCCCGCGGGCTGAGCGCCGCCGGCGTCGCGTAACCCGGCCGGTCATGGCTCGCAGGGCCTATCTCGACTACAACGCGACCGCGCCGATCCGCGCCGCCGCCGCGGCGGCGGTGAACGAGGCGCTGCATCTGGTCGGCAATCCCTCCTCGGTGCATGCCTTCGGCCGCGCCGCCCGGGCCCGGCTGGAGGACGCCCGGGAGGCCGTCGCCGATCTCGCCGGCGCGCGCCCGGCGCAGGTGATCTTCACCAGCGGCGGCACCGAGGCCAACGGCCTCGCGCTCGCCTGGGCCCGCCGCGGCCCGGTCCTGGTGTCGGCCGGCGAGCACGCCTCCGTGCTGGAGGCGGCGCCCGAGGCCGAGCGCATCGCCTTGACCGGCGATGGCCTGGTCGACCTCGCCGCCCTCGACGAGCGCCTGCACGCGGCGCCGCGGCCGTCCCTGGTCTCCCTCATGCTGGCCAACAACGAGACCGGCGTCGTTCAGCCGGTTGCCGAGGCGGCGCGCCTCGCCCGGGCGGCGGGCGTCCCGCTGCACTGCGACGCCGTGCAGGCCGCCGGCAAGGTGGCGCTCGACGTGGAGGCCTTGGGGGTCGCGCTGATGAGCCTCTCGGCGCACAAGATCGGCGGTCCGCCGGGCGTCGGCGCGCTGATCGTGGCCGAGGACCTGGACCTGGCGCCCCAATTGCGCGGCGGCGGGCAGGAACGCCGCCGGCGCGCCGGCACGGAGAATCTGCCCGGGATCGCCGGCTTCGCCGCCGCCGCCCGCGAGGCCGCCGGCCAGCTCTCCGCCTTCGCCGGGCTGGCGCGGCTGCGCGACCGGATCGAGGCCGAGGCGCTGGCGCTCGCCCCCGACGCGGCGGTCTTCGGCGCGGCGGCGCCGCGTCTCGCCAACACCACCTGTCTCGCGATGCCGGGCGTGCCGGCGGAAACCCAGGTGATGGCGCTCGACCTCGCCGGCGTGGCGGTGAGCGCCGGGGCGGCCTGCTCGTCGGGCAAGGTGGCGCCGTCGCACGTGCTCGCGGCCATGGGCGCCGAGCCGGCGCTGGCCGACAGCGCAATCCGGGTGAGCCTGGGCTGGGCCAGCGTCCCCGACGACGTCGAGGCGTTCCTGGCCGCCTGGGCGGCGCTCCACGACAAGACGCGCCACGCCAAGACGCGCCACGCCAGCCGAGCGCCCGCCTCAAATCCCGCCTCGGACCCCGCCTCGGACCCGCCTCGGGCCCCGGGACACGAGGCCCTGGCCAAGGCCGGGCCGGCGGGTTAACTAACCGGCGACGCCGAGAGCCAGGAGCGACGCGCCCGTGCCGAAAATGGTCTTCATCGAGCCCGACGGAACCCGCAGGGAGG
>JAWWCG010000231.1:0-6017 GCA_033720555.1 Kiloniellales bacterium
CTCAATCCCTTCTATCAGGCGAGCCAGAAGGGGCTCAGCGACGGGGTCTATCGCATCCGGGACCTGGCGCCCGACGCCTTCTTCGAGAGCGAGTACTACAAGTCCTACCGCATCCTGCCCAAGCGGTCCGAGGAGATCGGCTATATCACGGAGGACTGGCCGGAGGGCCTGGAGGAGATCGACATAGCGATCGCCTTGGCGCCCGACGTGATCAGCGAGTTCTCGGTCTACCGCTCGCTGCGCACCCGCGGGTTCGCCGACGACGAGCTGGCGTGCCTGTCCCAGGTGGTGCCGGTGCTCGGCGCGCTGATGCGGCGCTATTGGGCGCGCACCGGCGCGGCGAAGCTGGAGGCCTCGCCGCCCGACAGCCGGGTCGAGCGGATCTTCGCCGATTTCGGGACGGGGGTGCTGACCGAGCGGGAGCGCGAGATCACGCAGCTCATCCTGCGCGGCCATTCCTCGCAATCGATCGCCTTCAACCTGGGCATCTCGCTGGGCACGGTGAAGACCCACCGCAAGAACGCCTACGCCAAGCTCGGCATTTCGTCCCAGTCGGAGCTCTTGTCGCTGTTTCTGCGGGCCTTTCAGTCAGGCTGAGGCGCCGGCTGCCTTCGTCGTCTCGCCGCTAGCCGTCGAGGCGATCGAGCGCCGCCAAGACCGCGTCGCCCATGGCGCCGGTGGAGACGGCGGTGGTCCCCTCCGAGACCACGTCTGCGGTGCGCACGCCTTCTTCCAGCACGGCCTCGACCGCCCGCTCGATCAGGTCCGCCTCGGCGCCCAGGTCGAAGGAGTAGCGCAGCATCATCGAGAAGCTGAGCAGGCAGGCGATGGGATTGGCCTTGCCCTGGCCGGCGATGTCGGGCGCCGAGCCGTGCACAGGCTCGTAGAGCGCCTTGCGGCGGCCGGTCTCGTCGGCCGCGCCGAGCGAGGCCGAGGGCAGCATGCCGAGCGAGCCGGTCAGCATGGCCGCCTCGTCGGACAGGATGTCGCCGAAGAGATTGTCGGTGACGATGACGTCGAACTGCTTGGGGTTGCGCACCAGCTGCATGGCGCAGTTGTCGGCGTAGATGTGGGACAGCTCCACGTCGCTGAACGACCGCTTGTGCAGCTCGCTCACTTCCTGGCGCCACAGCACGCCGGACTCCATCACGTTCGCCTTCTCCGCCGAGCACACCCGGTTCTTGCGCTTGCGCGCCAGCTCGAAGCCGACCGCGGCGACGCGGCGGATCTCGCTCGAGGTGTAGACCTGGGTGTTGACGGCGCGCCGCTCGCCGCCGCCCAGATCCTCGATGCCGCGCGGCTCGCCGAAATAGACGCCGCCGGTCAGCTCGCGCACGATCATGATGTCGAGGCCCGAGACCACTTCCGGCTTCAGCGTCGAGGCCGAAACCATGGCGTCGAAGCAGATCGCCGGGCGCAGGTTGGCGAACAGGTCCAAGTCCTTGCGCAGGCGCAGCAGGCCCCGCTCCGGCTTCTGCTCGAACGGCAGGTCGTCCCACTTGGGGCCGCCCACCGCGCCCAACAGCACCGCGTCGGCGGCCATGGCCTTGGCCATGGTCGCATCGGTGATCGGCGCGCCGTGGGCGTCGATCGCCGCGCCGCCGACCAGGTCCTCCTCGACCTCGAAGCCGACGGCCCGCTTGTCCGCCATCCAGCCGATCACGCGGCGCACCTCGGCCATGCATTCCGGGCCGATGCCGTCGCCCGGCAGGATCAAGAGGCTTTTGTTGGCGGTCATTCCGGCGCTCCCCCAAGTTCTGTGCGACGCTTGGATCCCGCGGCGCCCGCGGCTCCGACGCCGCCCGTTTTAGTCGCTTGCCCGCAGCGTGAAAAGCCCTCCCGCCAGCGGCCCGTCCGGCGGGCCGGCCGGCTCACAGCCAGGGCTGGCTGTGGCGGTGGTGCGCCTCGAACTGATCGATCGCCTCGGCTTCCGCCAAGGTCAGGCCGATCTCGTCGAGCCCGTGCAGCAGGCAGTGTCTGAGGAAGGGATGGACCTCGAACGCGATCTCGCCGCCGTCCGGTCCGGTGATGATCTGGTTCTCCAGGTCCACGGTGAAGACCGCGTTGCCGCCGCGCTCGGCCTGCTCCATGAGCCGGTCCACCTGCTCCTGCGGCAGGGCGATCGGCAGAATGCCGTTCTTGAAGCAGTTGTTGTAGAAGATGTCGGCGAAGCTGGGCGCGATGATGCAGCGGAAGCCGAAATCCAGCAGCGCCCAGGGGGCGTGCTCGCGCGAAGAGCCGCAGCCGAAATTGGCGCCCGTGATGAGGATCTTGGCGTCCTGGTAGGCCGGCTGATGCAGCACGAACTCGGCCTTGGGCGCGCCGCTCTCGTCGTGGCGCATCTCGTGGAATAGGCCCTTGGAGAGGCCCGTGCGCTTGATCGTCTTGAGGAACTGCTTGGGAATGATCTTGTCGGTATCGACATTGACCATCGGCAGCGGCGCCGCGACGCCGCGCAGCTTCGTGAACTTTTCCATGACCCTTCTCGGTCCTCCGATCTGGCCCCCTCTATCTAACCGATCCGCCGGCCGTCCGCAAAGCCATCGCCGGCCCGCGCGCCGCGCCGTCTAGCCCTCGATCTGCGCGGCGATCTCGGCGACCACGGCATCGCGCGCCGTCGCGTAGGCGGGCGGCTCGGCGCCGGGGTAGAGCTCGATCAGCGCGGCCTCGCTCCCGGCCGAGCCTTCCTGCGGCGGCCTGAACTCCAGGTAATAGGCCGTCTCGGCTTCGCCGATCTCGCCCTGCGCCTGCAACTGGGCGGTCTTCTCGCTGTTCTCGGCGACCACGAAATGGCCCTTGAGGTCACCTTCCAGGCTGGTCACCACGAACAGGTAGTAAGGGGTCACCGGCCCGCTTTGGGTGCCCGGATAGTATTCGTAGGCGTCGACGTTGATCTTCTTGTCGATCACGAAGAGCTCGCGCACGAAGTTCGGCGAGCGGCTGACCTCCCGGCCGCCGGCCGCCGCCACGGCCTCCAGGAGCTCCCGGCGTTCCTTCTGGTAGGCCTCCGCGTCACCGTCCCAGAGCAACAGCACCAGCAGCTCCTCCCGGTCGGTCAGGGTGTCGGGCGCGAGCGTCTTCAGCCGGCGAAACCGCTCGATGGCCTCGGCCCGGCCGTTGGTGCGGGCCAGCACCTGCGCCGTCCGGCGGACAATCTCCGGCTCGTCGGGATGCTCCGCCTCGAGCGTGAGCAGCAGCTCGCGGCTGGCCTCCAGGTCGCCGGAGAGCGCCAGCTCGACGGCCCGGTCGAGCTCGCCGCGCCAGGGCTCTTCGGCGGCCAGCGCCGGCCGGCCCCCGCTCGACGCCCAGGCGATCAGCAGCACGGCCAGGAGCCAGGCCAGCGGCCGGGCCGGGAATGCCCTCGCCCCTAGAGGTGCGGTGCTGGCGCCTTTGAAATAAGGCACTTAGACAAGCTCGCGCACGTCCGCGATATGGCCGGTCACCGCCGCGGCGGCGGCCATGGCGGGGCTCATCAGGTGCGTGCGGCCACCGCGGCCCTGGCGGCCCTCGAAATTCCGGTTGGAGGTGGACGCGCAGCGCTCGCCCGGCTCCAGCCGGTCGGCGTTCATGGCGAGGCACATGGAGCAGCCCGGCTCTCGCCAGTCGAAACCGGCCTCGACGAAGATCCGGTCGAGGCCCTCCTCTTCCGCCTGGTGCTTCACCAGCCCCGAGCCCGGCACGATCATGGCATGCACGCGCTCGGCGACCTTGCGCCCCTTGGCCACGGCCGCGACCTCGCGAAGGTCCTCGATCCGGCCGTTGGTGCAGGAGCCGATGAAGACCCGATCGACCGGAATTTCCGCCATCGGCGTCCCGGCGCTCAGGCCCATGTACTCCAGCGCGCGCTCCATCGCCTTGCGCTTGTGGTCGTCGGCCGCGCCGGCCGGATCGGGCACCCGCCCGGTGACCGGCACCACGTCCTCGGGCGAGGTGCCCCAGGTCACTTGCGGTTCGATCTCGGAGGCCGGCAGGACGACCTCCTTGTCGTAGCTGGCGCCCGGGTCCGAGGGGAGGGTCGACCAATGGGTCACCGCCTGCTCCCACTGGCCCGCCTTCGGCGCCATCGGCCGCCCCTTGAGGAAGGCGTAGGTGGTCTCGTCCGGCGCGATCAGGCCAGCGCGCGCGCCCGCCTCGATCGACATGTTGCAGACCGTCATGCGGCCTTCCATGGAGAGCGCGCGAATCGCCTCGCCGGCGTATTCGATGACGTGGCCGGTGCCGCCGGCGGTGCCGATCTTGCCGATGATGGCGAGAATCAGGTCCTTGGCGGTCACCCCGAGCGGGCGCGCGCCGTCGACCGTGATGCGCATGTTCCGGGCCGGCTTCTGGACCAGGGTCTGGGTGGCCAGCACGTGCTCCACCTCGGAGGTGCCGATGCCGAAGGCGAGCGCCCCGAAGGCGCCGTGGGTCGAGGTATGGGAATCGCCGCAGACGATGGTGGTGCCCGGCAGGGTGAAGCCCTGCTCGGGGCCGATGATGTGGACGATGCCCTGGCGCACGTCCTCCACCTCGAAGTAGGGGATTCCGAACTCGGCGCAGTTCTGGATCAGGGTTTCGACCTGGATCCGGCTCTCCTCGTCGTCGATGCCCTTGGAGCGGTCGGTCGTCGGGATGTTGTGATCCGCCACCGCCAGGCAGGACTCGGGCCGGCGCACCGCCCGCCCGTGCAGGCGCAGGCCCTCGAAGGCCTGCGGGCTGGTCACCTCGTGGACCAGGTGCCGGTCGATGTAGATCAGGCAGGTCCCGTCCTCGTCGCGGCGGACCAGGTGGGACTCCCAGATCTTGTCGAACAGCGTCCTCGGTGCAGACATGTCGTCCTTCCGCCGTCCTTGTCGCCCGCCGACGGTGCGCGAGCCCATGGCGCGCGAGCCGATGCCGCGCTCAGCGCTTGGCGGCGGCCCGTTCGCGGCGCTCGGCCTCGACGATCTTGCCGGCCGCGCCGGTGGTCTTCTCGGCGATCCGCGCCGACTTGCCCCGGCGGCCGCGCAGGTAATAGAGCTTGGCGCGGCGAACGTCGCCCCGGCGCACCACCTCGATCGAGTCGATGCGCGGGCTGTAGAGGGGGAACACCCGCTCCACCCCCTCGCCGTAGGAGATCTTGCGCACCGTGAAGGAGGAATTGAGCCCGCGATTGCGGCGCGCGATGCACACGCCTTCGAACGCCTGGATGCGCTCGCGGTTGCCCTCGACCACCTTCACGTTCACCCGCAGGGTATCGCCCGGCGCGAAACTCGGCACCTTGCTATCGGCGGTGAGCTTCCCGACGTGTTCGCTTTCGAGCTGTTCGATGATGTTCATGACCGCAAAACCCCGTCACTCGTTCTTTCCGCCTCGGCCCGTGCCGCGGCCCCGTGTCTCCAAATAGCGCGCCCAGAGGTCGGGGCGGCGCTCCCGCGTCGTCCGCTCCGCCTCGCGGAGGCGCCAGCGGCGGATCTCCTCGTGGTGCCCCGAGGTGAGCACTTCCGGCACCCTGCGCCCCTGCCATTCGGCCGGGCGCGTGTAATGCGGATGCTCCAGCAGCCCGGATTCGAAGGACTCCTGGGCCGGGCTTTCCTCGTTGCCCATGATCCCCGGCAGCAAGCGCACCACGGCGTCGATCAGCACCATGGCCGCCGGCTCGCCGCCGGAAAGTACATAGTCTCCGACGCTCACCTCTTCAACGTCGCGGGCGTCCAGGACCCGCTGATCAATGCCTTCGTAGCGGCCGCAAAGCAGGCTCGCGCCCGGCCCCGCCGCCAGCCTCCGCACCAGATCCTGATCCAGCAGGCGCCCGCGCGGGGTCAGATAGATCACCGGGCCCGGCCGCTCCGCCACCGACGCCAGCGCGGCGTCGACAACGTCGGCGCGCATCACCATGCCGGGGCCGCCGCCGAACGGCTCATCGTCCACGGAGCGGTGTTTATCGCGCGCGAACTCCCGAATGTCCAGCACATCCATGGCCCACAGGCCGCGCGTCAGGCCGCGTCCGGCCAGGCTCAGGCCAAGGGGCCCCGGAAACATCTCCGGAAAGACCGTGA
>JAWWCG010000232.1:0-6014 GCA_033720555.1 Kiloniellales bacterium
ATGAAGGGCGGCGACATCGTGAGGGACGAGCTTCATTAGCCGGCGCGCGAATCCGCGACGGGCTTGCGCGCCGAAGCGGCCGCGCCCCGGAGACCGCCGCCGCCATCGGGCACGAGACATCTGGGCCCGGCTTGGGGCCACTGGGACAGCAACCCCGCAAAGGAGGAGTTATGATGGGTAACGTCTTGCCAGCGCTTCGCAGTGTCCTGCTGGGCGTCGGATTGGCGGCTGCGTTCGCCGCCGCGCAGGCCGAAGCGGCGGAGGTGCCGGAGTCCGACGATCCGATCGTGCTCGCCATCAACGAGTGGACCGGCCAGCACATCACCACCCACATCGCCGGGCACATCCTCAAGCGCATGGGCTACAACGTCGAGTTCGTGACCGCGTCCTATTTTCCCCAGTTCGCCGCCATCAAGAACGGCGACATCCACGCGAGCCTGGAGATCTGGAAGGGCACCGGCGGCGGCGAATCGTTCGACGAGGCGGTGGCCAGCGGCAAGGCGGTCGACCTGGGCGAGGTCGGCCTCGAAGAAAAGCAAACCTGGTGGTATCCGCTCTACGTCAAGGAGCAGTGCCCGGGCCTTCCCGACTGGCAGGCCTTGAACGATTGCGCTCAGATCTTCGCCGCGCCCGAGACCCATCCGAAGGGGCGACTGGTCGATTGGCCGCTCGAATGGAACAGCCACAACGCCAACCGCATGGAGGCCTTGGGCATCGCCTTCGTCGCGGTGCCCGCGGGCTCCGAGGGCGCCATCATGACGGAGGTCAAGTCGGCCGCCGCCCGGCAGGCCCCGATCTTGGCGATGCTGTGGTCGCCGCACTGGATCCACGCCGAGGTCGAAGGCGAATGGGTTGAGCTTCCGGCATACGAGAAGGCCTGCGAAGAGGATCCGGCGTGGGGCATGAACCCGGACCAGACCTGGGACTGCGGGTGGCCGACGGGCTGGATCAAGAAGATCGCATGGTCCGGCTTCGCGGACAAATGGCCGGCGGCCTACCGCTTCCTGGACGCCTACCAGATCAGCAACGGCATCCAGATCGGCATGATGACGGCGATCGACGTCGAAGGACAGGACGTGGTCGCCGTGACCGAGCAGTGGGTCGAGGACAACCAGGACGTCTGGCAGCCATGGGTCGACGACGCCATGGCGGGGAACTGACCGGCGAGCGCCATGGCCATAGAAGACGGGGAAGGCCGCGCGTGACGCGGTCTTCTCTCTCCTCCCGGACGCCGCACCGAAGTCCGCGCGCGATGCCAGGATCCGCGCCGGTCAAGTTGCGCTGCGAAGCGCTGTGGCGGGTCTACGGGGCCGAGCCGGCGAAGGCGCTCGACGAGGCGCGGCGGCGCTCGCGGGAGGACGACGCGCGCGAGATCGCGCGCCGGATCAAGGACGCCGATCACATCGCCGCCGCCTGCGACGTGACCTTCGAGGTGCCGGTCGGCGAGACCTTCGTGATCATGGGGCTCTCCGGATCGGGAAAGTCCACGGTGCTGCGGTGCCTGTCGCGGCTGATCGAGGCCACCGCCGGCACGCTTGAGGTGGACGGCCGCTCGCTGCCGGCGCTGTCGGACCGCGAGCTGGTCGAGCTGCGTCGCCACAAGTTCGGCATGGTGTTCCAGCACTTCGGCCTGATGCCGCACCAGACGGTTCTGGAGAACGTGGAGTTCCCCTTGCGCATCCAGCGCGCGCCGCGCGGCGAGAGCCGGCAGCGGGCCTTGGACACCTTGGAGATGGTGGGCTTGAGCGGCCGCGAGGACAGCTATCCCTGGGAGCTGTCCGGCGGCCAACAGCAGCGCGTCGGCTTCGCCAGGAGCCTGGTCACGGATCCCGAGGTGTGGCTCCTCGACGAGCCGTTCAGCGCCCTGGACCCGCTGATTCGCCGGCAGATGCAGGACGAGTTCCTGCGCCTGCAAGCCATGCTCAACAAGGCGGTGGTGTTCGTCACGCACGACTTTCTCGAGGCGGTGCGCATCGGCGATCGGATCGCCATCATGCGCGACGGTTTCGTCGTTCAGACCGGGCGGGCCGCCGATCTCATCCTGCGCCCGGCCGACGACTATGTCCGCGAGTTTACCCAGGACGTGCCGCGCATGAAGGTCCTGACCGCCTTGGACCTCTGCGAGCCCCGCGACGAGGCGTCCGGGCCGGTCAATCGCACCGTCAGCTCTGCCGCGAGCCTCGAGGACATCGCCGCGCAATTGGCGGAAGACTTCGAGCCGATCTCGGTGGTGGACCAGGACGGGGCCGTCGTCGGCACGCTTCGCCCCGAGCCGCTGCGCCGCGCCCTCAAGACCGGCCAGTAGCGGACCAGGCAATGGCGGCGGCGACCATGCGCGCGACGGCGGACTCACGCGGCCCGAGTCCGATCCACGTGGCTTGGCTGCTCGTGTTCGTCGCCTCCGCGATCCTTGTCTCGCTGCGCGGCGGGCATGCCTGGGTCACGACGCCGCCCGAGGCGCTCGTCGTTCCGCTCGCCGACTGGCTGAACGTCTTCATGGATTGGTTCATCGCCACGTTCGGGCCGCTATTCGCCGTCATCGGCGACGTCATCGACTATCTGATGGGCCTGCTCAGGGGCTTTCTGCAGTGGTGCCCGTGGATCGCGATCGTCGCGGCCGGCACGATCGTGGGCCTGGCGGCCGGCGGCTGGCGCCTCGGCGCCTTCGTGTTCTGCAGCCTGCTCTACATCGTCGTCTTCGACTACTGGCACCAAGCCATGAACACGCTCACCTTGGTCGGCATCGCTGTCCCTCTATCGAGCGCCCTGGGCCTGGTCGTTGGCGTGATCGGCTTTCAGTACCCGCGAAGCCGGCGGGTGATCGAGCCCCTGCTCGACCTCATGCAGTCGGTGCCGACGTTCTCGTACCTGATCCCGGCCATTCTGCTGTTCGGATTCGGGCCCGTGGTGGGGCTCGTGGCGAGCATCGTCTATTCCTGCCCGCCGATGATCCGAAACGTGATTCTCGGCCTCGAGCGCGTGCCGCAGGACATCGTCGAGGCCGGCTACATGGTGGGCTGCGACAGGCGGCAGCACCTGTGGCTGGTTCGCTTCCGCGCCGCCTTGCCCGCCGTCGCCGTCGGTCTCAACCAGACCATCATGACCACCCTCGCCATGGTCATCCTGGCGGCCATCGTCGGCGGGTTCAACGACATCGGCTGGGAAGTCCTGAGCAACCTGCGCAAGGCCCAGTTCGGTCAAAGCATTCAGGCCGGCCTGGTGATCGCGCTGCTCGCCATGCTGATGGACCGCATCAGCCGCGGGCTATTGCTGGCGAACCGGCGTCCGAGATCGCGCCGCGCCGTCGCCTGGCATCGCCGTCATGCCCATCTCGTGGCCTTCGCGATCGCCGTGCCCGCCGCCTTTGCCCTGGCCCAGGCGATTCCGGCCCTCGGCGAGTATCCCAAGCACCTCGGCGTCAGCGTCGCCGACGACCTCAACCGGGCGGTCGCGTGGTTCACGATCAATTATTACAGCACCACCGAGGCCATCAAGACGTGGACGCTGTTCTTCTTCCTGTTTCCGATCAAGAACGGCTTGGAGCGGACCGTCTCGCCATACACTTGGGGATTCGAGCTCACCGCCGGCGTCAAGATCGCCTATGCGGTCGCGATCGCCGGCGGATCGCTGCTGGTCGCCTATCTGACGAGCTGGCGGCTTGGCCTCCTGGCCTTGATCCTGGGCTGTCTCTATTACTTCGGCACGACCGGCGTGCCATGGCTCTCGTTTATCGCGGTGATCGGCCTCTTCGCCTATCAGGTCGGCGGCTGGCGCGTGGCGTCCTTCGCCGTCGCCGGCATGGCGTTCATGGCGCTGACCGGCATCTGGCATCGCGCCATGCTGTCGGTCGAGCTCTGCGGTGCGGCGGTCCTGATCTCGTTCGTCGTGGGAAGCGCGCTGGGGATCTGGGCGGCGCGCAGCGACCGGGCCTCCGCGGTGCTCCGGCCGATCTGCGACACCCTGCAAACCATCCCCCAGTTCGTGTTCCTGATCCCGGTCATGATGGTCTTCCTGATCGGCGAGTTTTCGGCGCTTCTGGCGATCGTCATGTATGCGATCGTGCCGCCGATCCGCTACATGGAGAACGGCATCAGGACCGTCCCCAAGGAATCCGTCGAGGCGGGCCGGGCCGTGGGGTGCAGCGAGTTCCAGCTGCTGTGGCGCGTCCAACTGCCGCTCGCCGCGCCCGTGATCATGCTCGGCCTCAATCAAACCATCTTGATGGCGCTCTACATGTTGGTGGTGGCCGCCTTGGTCGGCAGCCTCGGTCTCGGCCAGATGGTCTACGCCGGCGTCGGCAACGCGAACTTCGGCGACGGCGCGGTCGCCGGCCTTGGGATCGCCTTCATCGCGATGATCGCCGACAAGATTCTGCAGTCCCTCACCAAGAAGAGATCCTACGGGCGTGGGGTCTCGGCGTGAGGTCGGCATGGGGCGCGTCCGTGCCGCGGGCGCTGGATGGAACGGGAGTTTGAAGATGATGGAGACGCCGCCAGGAATTTCTCGAGGGGAGTTCGAAGACCGCCGCCGGAGGGCCGCCCAGAGCGCGCGGGAGGAGGGCTTGCGGGGGCTCCTCGTATGCTCGCGCGGCGGCGGCACCGTGGACCGCTACGGCGACGTCAAGTACCTGAGCGACTTCTACACGCCGTTTCCCTATATCCCCGACCTTGCGGGCAACTGGTCGGGCCGGGCGCACACGTTCCTGGTTCTTCCGGTGGACGACGATCCCATCCTGATCGTCGACGTCCCGCCGGACGAGACCATCGCGCTCGCGCCCGAGCGCATCGTCTACGGCGACCTGGTGATCGAAAACGCCGTCGACGCGCTGCGGCGCACCGGCCTGGACCGGGGGGCTGTGGGCATCGTCGGCCGCGACGTCCTTTCGATCAGCGCGTTCCAAAAGATCGAGAACGCCGTGCCCAGTGTCGAGTGGCGCGACGCGCAGCACATCTTGGCGCGGCTCCGGGCGATCAAGAGCCCCGCGGAGATCGGACTGATCCGTCATTCCGCGCGCATCGGCAGCCGGATGATCGAAGCCATGATGGAGGCCGCCGTTCCCGGTGCGACCCACGGCGACATCGTCGCCGCGGGCCAGCAGGTCCTCGTTCCGGCCGGCGGCATTCTCTACAACTCCTTCATGGCCTCGGGCCGCGGCGGCGCGGAGCCCTTGTTCGTCAAGTCGAACTTTCCGACCTGGGCCTCGCCAGCGCCGCTTGGCGAGGGCCAATGGCTGAGACTGGGCATCTCCGGGGTGGTTCAAGGCTATTACTTCGACGTTTCCCGCTCGAAGGCGATCGGCCCGCCGACCAATCAGCAGATCGACCTGTTCGAGGCCGCCATCGAGTGCGTGCACGCCGGCATCGCCGCGTGCCATGTCGGCTCCACGGCGGAACAGGTGGCCAAAGCCGGCCTCGACAAGCAGAAGTCGCTCGGCTACGAGATCAAGGGCGTGTTCTCGGGGCTCGGCCACGGCATCGGCCTCGGCTGGGACATTCCGTGGCTGGCGCCGGGCGACGACCTGGAAATCCAGGCGAACATGGCGCTCAACTTCGAGCGAACGATCCGCCACGACGGCTTCGTCGGCGACTTCGAGGAAACCGTCGTCGTGACCCCGGAGGGGCCCGAAACGCTGACCGACGCCAAGATTCGATACTGGTGAAGCGCGGCCGCCGATCCTCGCGGCCGGCGATCTTGGCGGCCGGGGCTGCGGCCAGAGGCATCAGGCGTCGCGTGCGGCGGCGTCCTGACGGGCGACCACGTCGCGGATCGAGTCCAGGGCGAGGCCGAGGTGTTCCTTCTCGCCCTCCGTCGGATAGACGATATAGGCGGGTAGCGCGAAGTCCGGCGCCTTTTTCGGCAGCGACATGAGCCCGTCCCGGACGAAGGGCCGCACCAGCCGCTCCGGAAAATAGCCCGAGCCGCCATAGCTCAAGATGTGGTGCAGGCCCAGCCAGCCGATGTTGGCCGACAAGGCGGCGCCGGCGAAATCGGGGAAGCTCGCGCTGTGCTGGGCG
>JAWWCG010000233.1:0-6012 GCA_033720555.1 Kiloniellales bacterium
ATTTTCATGGGATTAAGAGCATTTTTGGCACAGGCGGCGCAAAGAAATTGCAGGACGGCCTGACGCATCCTATTGTATTTACATCGCCGCACGGCGCCAGTGCTTGTGCTCGTCATCGCGGATGGCTGGGCGGGCGAGGCGTTGTGCATCCGGACTGCAACGTTCCGCAAGGAGCCGGGGCCGGCCGGTTGCGATGTGCGCGCGTCCGAGCGCCGGCGCAGGTAAGCTGCGTTCGGGGCTCGCATCCCGGGCCGGCCACGGTTTCACCTGCCACGGTCGGGTCGGGCGCCGCAGACTCCGCTAGACGCCTTCAACCGTCAACAGACGTTAGGGCTGAGATGAACATGAAACGGGTCTTGCACCGCACTAGCTGCGCTATCGGTAGCGACGGGACCCGTCTCGCGCCGCGGTTCACGCCTTGCGTGACATCCGCCGAGCGCGTTGGGGAGCTTCACCTTTATGGCAAAACGTATGCTCATCGACGCCAACCACCCGGACGAAACGCGGGTGGTTGTGCTGAACGGCAAGCGAATTGAAGAGTTCGACTACGAAACAGCGGCGAGGTCGCAGCTCAAGGGCAACATCTACCTAGCCAAGATCACGCGGGTCGAACCCTCGCTTCAAGCCGCCTTCGTCGAATACGGCGGAAACCGCCACGGTTTCCTGCCGTTTTCCGAAATCCACCCGGACTACTACAAGATCCCGATCGCCGACCGCGAGGCGCTGGCGGCCGAGGAAGCCGCCCTGCGCGGCGAGGCCATGGCCGAGGAGGACTTCGAGGCCGAGGCCGACGGCGAGGTGAACGGCCGAGACGCGAGCGCCGAAGCGGGCGAGGACGCCGGCGCCCAAGGCGACGGGCCGAGCGACGCCAACGGCGCCGACCCTCAGGCCAGCGAGATCGAGCAGGTCGACGTCGAGGTCCGGGTCGACACCATCGGCGGCGACGAGATCGACGAGCAGCGCCGCCGCCGCGCCAACCTCCTGCGCCGCTACAAGATCCAGGAGGTCATCAAGCGCCGGCAAGTGATCCTGGTGCAGGTCGCCAAGGAGGAGCGCGGCACCAAGGGCGCGGCGCTGACCACCTATCTGTCCCTGGCCGGGCGCTATTGCGTGCTGATGCCGAACACGGCGCGCGGCGGCGGCATCAGCCGCAAGATCGGCAGCGCCAACGACCGCCGCCGCCTCAAGAGCATCCTCGGCGAGCTGGAGATCCCGGACGGCATGGCGGTCATCGTGCGCACCGCCGGCGCGCAACGCAGCAAGGCCGAGATCCGGCGCGACTACGAATATCTCATGCGCCTGTGGGACGAGGTCCGCCAGACCACCCTGAAGTCGACCGCCCCCTGCCTCATTCACGAGGAGGCCAACCTGATCAAACGCTCGATCCGCGACCTCTACAGCCGCGACATGGACGAAGTGTGGGTCGAGGGCGAGGAGGGCTATAAGGCGGCCAAGGCCTTCATGCGCAGCCTCATGCCGAGCCACGCCAAACGGGTCAAGCAGTACAAGGACGAGGACGCGCCGATCTTCCTCCACCATCAAGTCGAGGATCAGTTGGAAGCCATGCACAGCCCGACCGTGCAGCTCAAGTCCGGCGGCTACATCGTGCTCAACCAGACCGAGGCGCTGGTCGCGATCGACGTCAACTCGGGCCGGGCGACCCGCGAGCGCCACATCGAGGAGACCGCGCTCAAGACCAATCTGGAGGCCGCCGAGGAGGTCGCCCGACAGCTTCGCCTGAGAGATCTGGCCGGGCTGGTGGTGGTCGATTTCATCGACATGGAGGAGTCCCGGCACAACCGGGACGTGGAGCGCCGGCTGAAGGAGGCCATGCGCTCCGACCGGGCGCGCATCCAGCTCGGCCGCGTCAGTCCCTTCGGCCTGCTGGAGCTGTCGCGCCAGCGCCTGCGCCCGAGCCTGTTCGAAAGCTCCACCGACATCTGTCCGCGGTGCGGCGGCAGCGGACACGTCCGATCGGTTCACTCCACCGCGCTGTCGTTTCTGCGCGGGCTCGAGGAGCTCGGTCTGCGCGGCCGCGGCGGCGACGTCAGCGCCACCGTGCCGACGGCCGTGGCCCTCTATCTGCTCAATCAGTTCCGCCACCGGCTGGTCGAGGTGGAGCAGCGCTACGGCTTCAAGGTGACGGTCGAGGCCGACGACGCCCTTCCCTCGGACGACTACCGCCTGGAGCGCGAGGCGCCGGAGTCCCCGCGGGCCGCGGAACAGGCCGCGGACGAGGACGAATCCGGCCGCAAGCGCCGGCGCGGCCGCCGCCGCCGCAAGGGCGCCGAGGACGAGGCCGCGGGCGAGGAGGCGCGCCAAGCCGAAGCGGACACGGGCGCCCGGGAGACCGAACCCGAAGACCGCGAGGAGGCCCGCGAAGAGGCCCGCGGGGAGAGCCGCGAGGCCGCCGGCGAAGGCGACGAAGGCAAGAAGGGCCGTCGGCGCCGCGGCCGGCGTGGCGGCCGCCGCCGCTCGCGCCGCCGCCCGGACGGGCAGGACGAAGCGGGCCGCGAGGCGTCCGGCGAAGCGCCCGAGTCGGAGGACGAGGCATCCGTGGCGAAAGGCGACGCCAGCGACGCCAGCGAAGTCGGCGAAGCCTCTGAGGCCGCTGAGGCCTCAGAGAACGGCGAGCCCTCCGAGGCCGCCGAACCCGCAGAGCCCGCAAAGCCCGCTGAGGCGCCGCGCGCCAAGCGCCGCGCCCGGCCCCGTCGCGACCGGTCCAAGCGCGCGCCCGGCGATGACGCGCCGGCGGCCGGCGCCGGAGCAGCCGATCGGCCCGCCGGCCAGACGACCAGCCCAACGAACAGCCAGGCGAACGGCGAGGCGAGCGAAGCGGCGGAGTTCGAGCCAGCGGCGGCGTCGGCGGCCTCCGAGTCGTCTGCCGAGTCACCTGCCGAGACGCCCGCCGAGACGCCGCCGGCCAAGAGGTCGCGCGGCGGGCGCGGCGCGGCCAGGTCCCGCCGCGGGCCCGGCGGCGATGAGGAGGAGTACACCGGGCGCGAGTCCACCGGGGACGAGTCGCGGAGCGCCAACGCCGAGCCGCCGGCCGAGAGCGGCCGCGACGCGGGCGCCGGCCGGCAGCCGGACGAACCGACCGAACACCCCGACTCCCCCGACTCCACGGACCTGCCGGCAGCGGCGCGAGGTCCGGGGTCGCACGGCGAGGACGACGAGGATCTCCCCAAGCGCCGCGGCTGGTGGCAACGCTGGGTCTAGCGGACAAGTCGGGCGCGGCCGTTAGAGCGTGGCGCCGGGCATGTCTATGGCGTAGGTGCCGAGCTGCTCGGTCAGGTAGTCGAAGGCCTCGTCCACGGAATCGGTGCGGAAGCACAGATCGATGTCCTTCGCGCTGATGGTGCCGAAGCGCGCCAGGGCGTCGAAGTCGACCACCTGTTCCCAATAGTCGGTGCCGAACAGCACGACCGGCATGTGCTTGCGGATCTTCCCGGTCTGCACCAGGGTCAGGAGCTCGAACAGCTCGTCCAGCGTGCCGAACCCGCCGGGCATGACCACCACCGCCTTGGCGAGATAGGCGAACCAGAACTTACGCATGAAGAAGTAGTGGAACTCGAACTGCAGCTCCCGGGTGATGTGGGGGTTGTAGCCCTCTTCCATCGGCAGCGAGATGGTCAGGCCGACGTTGAGGCCCTTGGCCTCCGAGGCGCCCAGGTTGGCCGCCTCCATGATGCCGGGGCCGCCGCCGCTGCAGACGACGAAGCGCCGCTCGCCCTGGCCGAGGCCCTTGGACCATTCGGTGAGCCGGTAGGCCAGCTCGCGGGTCGCCTCGTAATAGCGCGACAGCTCGCGGGCGGTCTCCGTCCGGCTCAGATCGCCGCCGGCCTGGCGCTCGGCCGCCAGGTCCTGCTCGGCCTGGGCGGCCGACACGATGCGCGACGAGCCGAAGAACACGATGGTGTCCTCCACCTTGTAGTGGTCGAAGCGGCTTTTCGGCTCCAGGTACTCCGACAGAATCCTGAGCGGCCGCGCGGCGGTGCTGGA
Source organism: Kiloniellales bacterium (assembly GCA_033720555.1). GTDB lineage: Bacteria > Pseudomonadota > Alphaproteobacteria > Kiloniellales > JAKSDN01 > CALJXB01. Next base: position 4,003 of record JAWWCG010000233.1, read on the forward strand.
GAGGAAGGTCTGGCTTCGATAGGATTTGTAGGTCTTGGTCATGTCACGTCCTACCGGCCGGGCGGCCGGGACTCGGGAGGAAGCGCCGCTTGATCATGTTCGATGTGCGACAAATGGCAAGGCCGGGACGCGCCGCCCATGCCTTGGCCCGGCCCCTGGCGGCCCTCCTGCTGCTGGCGGCGGCGGCGCTGGCCGCCCTGGCCTTCCTGCTCGAGCACGCCTGGGCGCAGCAGCCGGCGGTGCTCTCCGAGCGGGACATCGTCCACCCGGTCTTCGCCGAGCGCGGCATGGTGGCGAGCCAGGAGTCGCTCGCCAGCCGGATCGGCGTCGAGGTGCTCGAGGCCGGCGGCAACGCGGTCGACGCCGCCGTCGCGGTCGGCTTCGCCCTCGCCGTCACCCTGCCTCGGGCGGGCAATCTGGGCGGCGGCGGCTTCATGCTGGTGCACGACGCCGAGAGCGGCGAGAGCGTCGCCATCGACTACCGCGAGATGGCGCCCGCCGCGGCGCACGCCGACCTCTTCCTCGACGCGGCCGGCGAGGTCGACAGCGAGAAGGCGTGGTATTCCCGCTTCGCCGCCGGTGTGCCCGGCACCGTCGCCGGCCTCGCCCTGGCGCTCGAGCGCTACGGCACCCTGAGCCTCGCCGAGGCGCTGGCGCCGGCGATCCGGCTCGCCGAGGACGGCATCGTCGTCACCCGCGCGCTGTCGCAGTCCCTGGCCGAGCGCCGCGAGCGCCTGCTCGAGGTACCGGCGACGGCGGCGATCTTCTTCGACGCCGACGGCCGGCCGCCCCAGCCGGGCGCGCGGCTGATCCAGGCCGACCTCGCCTGGTCGCTGAAGCAGATCGCCCGGGACGGCCCCGCCGCCTTCTACCGGGGCGCGATCGCCGAGCGCATCGCCGCCGACATGGCGGCCAACGGCGGCCCCATGACCCTGGACGACCTGGCCGGCTACCGGGCGGTGGTGCGCCGGCCGGTGCACGGCCGCTACCGCGGCTACGACGTCTACTCCATGCCGCCGCCGAGCTCCGGCGGGGTCCACCTGATCCAGATTCTGAACATCCTGGAGGGCTACCCCTTGGGCGAGCTGGGCCACAACGGCGCCGCCAGCCTGCATCTCATGGCCGAGGCCATGAAGCTCGCCTACGCCGACCGCAGCCGGCACCTGGGCGACCCCGACTTCTGGCCGGTGCCGGTCGCCGGCCTGACCGCCAAGGCCTACGCCGAGGCGCTGCGGGCGACCATCGACCCCGAGCGCGCGCGGCCGGCCGATGAGATCGGGCCCGGCGACCCGGCGCCCTACGAGAGCCGGGAGACCACCCACTTCTCGGTCATGGACCGCTGGGGCAACGCGGTCGCCAACACCTACACCCTCAACTTCGGCTACGGCAGCGGCATCGTCGCGGCGGGCACCGGCATCCTGCTCAACAACGAGATGGACGACTTCTCCTCGAAGCCCGGCGTGCCCAACGCCTACGGCCTGATCGGCGGCGCGGCCAACGCGATCGAGCCCGGCAAGCGGCCCTTGAGCTCCATGACGCCCACCATCGTGGCGAAGGACGGCCGGGCCTTCCTCGCCACCGGCAGCCCCGGCGGCAGCCGCATCATCTCGACGACCCTGCAGATCCTGCTCAACGTGATCGACCACGGCCTCAACGTCGCCGCCGCCACCTACGCGCCGCGGGTCCATCACCAGTGGCTGCCGGACGAGCTGCGGGTCGAGCGGGGCCTGAGCCCGGACACCCTCGCGCGGCTCGCCGCCATGGGCCACACCGTGGTCGAGGGCGACGCCATGGGCAGCACCCAGTCGGTGCTCAGGGCCGACGAGGCCTTCTACGGCGCCGCCGACCCGCGCCGCCCGGGCGCCCTGGCGGTGGGCTACTGACCGCGCGGTTGGTCTCTTCCGTCTTATTCCGTCTTACGGTCCCGCCCCCCCTCCCGGCCACCCACGGCAGTATGATTGGGGGGGCGGGGAGGGGGAGCGGGCCGGTAGCGCGACAGAGCGCAGCGCC
>JAWWCG010000234.1:0-6007 GCA_033720555.1 Kiloniellales bacterium
GCGTGTTCCGCGACACCGCGATCGAGGTTCAGGAATCGAACCTGCGCGAGATCCGCGCGGCGCGGCGGCGTCTCTCCGACGCGATCGAGAGCATCTCCGAGGCCTTCTCGCTCTACGACGCTGAAGACCGCCTGGTGATCTGCAACGAGAAGTACCGCAGCCTGCTCTATCCCGGCATCGCCGACGAGATCGTGCCCGGCACGGCCTTCGCCGCGATCATCCACCGCGCCGCCGAACGGGGCCTGGTGCGCGACGCCGAGGGGCGGATCGACGACTGGGTCGGCGAGCGCCTGGCCCGCCACCGCAGCCCGGGCGAGCCGCACCTGCAGCAGCGCGGCGACGGGCGCTGGATCATGGTGAGCGAGCGCCGCACCCAGGAGGGCGGCACCGTCGCCGTCTATTCCGACATCACCGACCTGAAGGAACGCGAACAGGAACTGGCGGAGAAATCGACGGCGCTCGAGCAGCTATCCGCCCAGCTCTCGAAGTATCTGTCGCCGCAGGTCTACGAATCGATCTTCACCGGCCGCCAGGAGGTGAAGCTGACCAGCCGGCGCAAGAAACTCACGGTCTTCTTCTCCGACATCGCCGCCTTCACCGAGACCACGGACCGCATGGAGTCCGAGGAGCTGACCGCGCTGCTCAACCATTACCTCACCGAGATGTCGCAGATCGCTCTGGCCCACGGCGCCACGATCGACAAGTACGTGGGCGACGCCATCTTGATCTTTTTCGGCGACCCGGAGAGCCGCGGCGTGCGCGAGGACGCGCTCGCCTGCGTCAACATGGCGATCGCGATGCAGCGGCGCATGGGCGAGCTCGAGCAGGTCTGGCGCGATTCCGGCATCGGCCGGCCGCTGCACTGCCGCATGGGGGTGAGCACCGGCTATTGCACGGTCGGCAATTTCGGCAGCGAGGACCGGCTCGACTACACGATCATCGGCGGGACCGTGAACCTGGCCTCGCGCCTGGAGAGCGCGGCGCGTCCCGGCGAGATCCTGCTGTCCTACGAAACCTACGCCCTGGTCCACAAGGAAATCGCCTGCGAGGAGCTGGCGCCGCTCACGGTGAAGGGCCTGCCCTATCCGGTCACGCCCTACCGGGTGATCGCCGGCGCGGGGACGGCGGGCGCGGAGGCTGGCCGGATCTCCGAGCGATCCGGCAATCTCAGCCTGGAGCTCGATCCCGAGGCCATGTCGGAGGAGGAACGCGCGCGCGCCGCCGACCTGCTGAAGGCCGCCCTCGAGCGGGTCGCTCGCGGCTAGCGGGCGCGCGGGCTAATCCTCGGCGATCCAGCCCTTGGCCGCCTCGATGTCGGCGTTGTCGAACACCTGGACGGGCGCCGGCAGCAAGGGGGCGAAGAACTTCACGGACTGGCGCAGCCAGGCGACGTCCGAGACCACGGCGATCTTCGAGAAGCTGCCCAGATGGGTGAGCCCGAACCAGGCGTCGTCCCACATGGCGCCGGCCGAAAAGCCCTCGAAGTCCGGGCCGCACCAATAGAGCAGCTTGACCCGGCGCCGCGCCGCCACGACCTTTTCGATGGCCGGGATCAGGGTCTTCTCGTAGTCCTCGCGCGTGATCACGCCCTCGGCGCGCACCGCCACGACATCCTCGGGCAAGCCCTCGAGAGTCACGAAGCGGCCCTTTGGCGGCTCGTCGGTGGCCGCCCAGGCCTTGGCGCGCGCCAGCTCGCTCGCGGCGAAATGCTTCACCCTGGCGTTGACGAAATGGTCGACCAGGCCGGGCGCGCCCGAGAGGACCGGATCGTCGCTCACCAGCGCGACCTTCGCGATCCGCCTGTGGTGGTCGCGCACGAACGCGAAGTGGGCGATGAAGGCCCGGTAATCCTCCCAGCCCGGGAAGCTGTCGGCGACGATCACCAACCCGCGCAAGGACTCGTGGTCCTCGAGGTAGCGGTCGACCAGGTCGCGGAGCCGCGCGAAATCGGTCTCGGACAGCCCGCGCATGCGCTCCGGGCGGACGACGGCTAGTCCGGCAGTCTCGTCGAAGTCGATATGGATCATGGCTTTGCCTCCCAGGGGCCTCCCAGGGACCGCCCCGAGGCCGCCCCGACGCCACCCCGACGGCCACCCCGACGCCACCCCGAAGCCGCCCCGACACCGGCGAACGACGGATGGCTTCTCGCCCGGCGCCGGCCTTCGCCTTAGCGCCAGGCCCTTCGCCTTAGCGCCAGGCTCTTCCGATCAACGCCAGTCCTGGTCGACGCGCTCGAGCCAGTCCTCGAAAGTCGCGGCGAGGGATTCCACGTCCGCCTCGACCTCGTCCTTCACCGAGTCCCAGGCGGTCTCCTGGCTGCCGCTGAGTTTGGCTCTGGTCGCCCGAGCCTTGGCGTAGATCTCGTCGATGCGCTCTCGGTGGTGGGGCGGCACCGCGCCGCGTTTCGCGATCGCCCTTTCCTTTTCCGCCAGGCGGGTTTCGAAGTCGTCGAGGCGTTTGTGAAGCGCGGACCGGTCTTCCTCGTAGCTCATCGCACGGTTCTCCAAGGTGGTCTCGGCGAAGTTTTCGCATTCTCGGGGGCCCGGCGCAAATGGCAGGTGGGCGAGCCGGCGGGCTCGCTGGCGGGCGCCGGGCGGCGCGTCATGCCGTCGAAGCGGCGCGATAGGGGGCGAAGAGGTGCGGCAAAGGCGGCGGAGAGGCCCGGAACGGGACGGCGGCCTGGCGGTCGGATCTTCGGTCTTGCCTGCGCTTGCCTGTGAAAGGCTCAGTCAGCCGGGATGGCGAGTTTAACAAACGAAAGAACAAAACTGTTAAATCGCCTTGCCCGGCCGACTGACCCCGCGCCAACCAGACTCAGGGGAGGGGGCTCGCCCAGACAGGCTGTACGCGGTTCTGAGCCAGTCGTGCCTTCGACGCGTCCGCCACGACGTCGAAGGCACGAGCTGGGCTCAACTGTTACGGAGTCGGGTCGCAGTCAGGTCCTTGGTTGATGCACGTGGACGCGTCGTCCAGGGCGTTCGAAATCGCCGTTCCCAGCGTCCCGGCCGCGACCGCCAGGCCGGCCGCGATAATGGCCAGCAACAAGGCGTATTCCGCAGCCGCCGCACCGCGCTCCTCGCGCCAAAATCGCGCAAGAAAACCAACTGACTTCGTCATACCGGATCTCCCCTTATACCCACCGGCCGGTAATATCGGCCGAATTACGTACCCTATACACGGCTCTTCCTATTGACCTATCCCCTTCCTGCAACAATTTCAGGACCTTACGTGATCCCCCAGGTCGGTTCGTCGAGCCTTATGGGGTATATTACCCGAAAAGCCGGCTAGGCCAAAGGTAATATTTTAAAAAAATGCGCGGGACCGCCTTGCGGCTGTGGACAAGTCCGCGGAAGCCGCGATTTTCCAGGCCCTTGGCGCCCAGGCGGCGGCAAACCAAAGAGGCCGTGGCGCGGCATATGGGCCTGGGCGCAGGACTACGTCGCCGGGTGCGCCGGGTGCGCCGGGCGCGCCGGCTCACCGGATCACCTGATCATGTAGGTCTTGCGCACCGTCTCGAGCACCTGGCAGGTGCCGGACCAGCCGGCCGGGAAGAAGGCGGCGTCGCCGGCCTCGATCTCCAGGCGCTGGCCGTTGTCGTCGGTATAGACGCAGCGCCCGGCGAGGAACTGGCAGAACTCGTCGCGCTCGACCTCGCAGCGCCAGACGCCGGGCGTGCACACCCAGAGCCCGGCCTCGTTGGCGCCGTCGTCGTCGCGGTGCAGCAGCCGCCCGCGGGTCCGCGAGACCGGCTGGCCGGCGGGCTGCGCCACCGGCCCCCAGTCGGTCAGCTCGCCGTCCGCGATGGCGGCCGGCCGCTTGAGCAGCTTGGCGGCCATTCAGGCGTGCTCGCGGATCACCGCGTCGAGCAGGGCGGCGGCCTTGGCGGTGCCGCCGGCGGATTGCATGTGCCGGCTGGTGGCGTCGAGGCGGGCGCGCATCTCGGGGTCCTCGAGGCAGCGGGCGATCGTCCGGCCGAGCTGCGCCTCGCTCCAGTCGTAGCGGTCGAGCTTGAAGCCGTGGCCGGTCTCCTGGACCCGGGTCGCGTTGTCGTGGCCGTCCCAGACGTAGGGCATGATGATCGCCGGCTTGCCGAAGTAGAGGCACTCGGTGAAGGAGTTGTTGCCGCCGTGGTGGATGACCACGTCGACCTGGGGAATGACCGAGGGCTGGGGATACCAGGACGCCAGGTGCACGTTGGGCGGCGTCGCCGCAGGGTCGTAGGCGTCCATGTAGTCGCCGACGTTGATCAGGGCGCGGTAGGGCAGGTTCGTCAGGGCGGCGATCACCCGCTTGAGCAACGCCGTGTCGCCGGCGCCGAGGCTGCCGTAGGAGACATAGATCAGCGGCTTGTCGTCGTTGGCCTCGAAGCTCGGGACGGCATAGGGTTCCTCCTGCCGCACGCAGCCCTCGAGATACTGGAAGCGCTCGGGATCCAGCGGATGGCGGCGCTTGAACTTCACCGGCTCGGGATAGAGCAGCAGGTTGAGGTGGGGCGAGGCCTCGAAGAACTGGCCGAGCGGGTAGGGCGCCTCGCCGCAGTCCTCGAGGAAGGCGTTGAAGCGCGCGTGGATCGGCGCGATCACCTCGTTGAAGCGCGTCTCGAAGGCCCGGAAGCAGGCCGTGTCGTTCTCGCCGCAGCCGGAGAGGTGCGGCGGGATGTCGGGATCGGGGATCTCGTTCTCCGAGCACGAGATGATCCGCACCCACGGCGCGCCGTAGCGCTTGGTCGCGGGGAACAGCACCACGTTGTCGATGCAGATCAAATCGGGGCGGATGTCGGCCAGGATGTCCGGCAGCTCCTTCTCGGCCCAGATCGAAGTCTCGACGATCGCCTCCCAGCAGTCCTTCACGTAGTTGTCGATCTGATCGTAGGGGTTCTTGGAGAAGTTCGGGATGTGGCCGTTGATGAAGTCGGACCAGTACTTCGCCATCTCCTCCGGCGGCATCGGCTCGGACATGTTGACGTGATGCTCCTCGAAGCCGTAGCCGGAGAAGACGCCGGTGAAGCCGGGATCGGCGATGAACACGGGCCGGTGGCCGAGCTCGCGGCAGGCCTGGGCGATGCCGACGGAGTTCAAGGCCGGCCCGAAGGCCGCCTCGGGAAAGAATGCGATGGTCTTCTGATCCGACATGGTCCTCGCTCTCCCTGTTGGCCGCGGCTCTGCGCCGCGGTCCGGTTCACCTCGTTAGTACACGAGAGGCCGCCGCCGGCCAACAGCACCACACGGCTTCGCCGGGCTGGGCCCAGGTCTCTCGTCCGCGTTCGCTGTTCATGCGAACCACGATGGGATCGTCCCGGCCGGTCAGGCGGACGAAGACGCAGAGATCCTGGCCGAGATAGCTGACGCCTTCAATCACGCCGGCGACGGCGTTGCCCGCCCCGGCGGCGGGCGCGGTGCGGCTGAGGGCGATGCGCTCCGGCCGGACGGCGAGATAGGCGCCGTCGCCCGGCGCGACGCCGCCGCCGGTGCCGCGCAGCAGGCCGAGGCCCGCGACCTCGACCCCGCCGGCGACGGCGCGCCCGGCAAAGAAGTTCATGCTGCCGATGAAGTCGGCGACGAAGTGGTCGACCGGCTGTTCGTAGAGCGCCTCGGCGGTGCCGAGCTGGGCGATGCGCCCGTGGTTCAGGAGGGCGATGCGGTCCGCCATGGCGAGCGCCTCCTCCTGATCGTGGGTGACCACGATGAAGGTGATGCCGACCTCGTGCTGCAGCTTCTTCAACTCGAACTGCATCTGCTGGCGCAGCTTGCGATCCAGCGCCGCCAGCGGCTCGTCCAGCAGCAGCAGGCGCGGCCGCTTGACGAGCGCGCGGGCGAGGGCGACGCGCTGGCGCTGGCCGCCCGACAGCTTGTCGGGCTTGCGCTCGGCCAGCTCCGAGAGCTGGACCAGCTCGAGGACCGCATCGACCCGCTCGGCCAGCTCGCGCCCGTGGACGCCCTCCATTCTCAGGCCATAGGCGACGTTCTTGCGCACCGTCAGGTGAGGGAAGAGAGCGTAGGACTGGAAC
>JAWWCG010000235.1:0-6002 GCA_033720555.1 Kiloniellales bacterium
CGCCCGCGGTGCTATGATCCGCCCAAGGCCCGGCCCCCGCCCGACGCGACGCGCGCGCGGCGGCAGCGGCCGGAGCATCGAACAGTCCAAACAGGAGAGGCAAGCCGTGAAGACACTGGCAGTGAAGACATTGGCAGGGGCGGCGGCGCTCGCCGCCGCGTTCGCCGTGATTACGGCGGCCGCCAACGCCGAAGCCCTGAGGCAGAGCGTGACGGCCACCCAGGTCGTCGACCTGTCCCACGACATGTACGAGGGCATGTCCTATTGGCCGGGCGGCGTACCCTTCACCATGACCCGGCTGGTCGACTACGACCAGGGCTACCGGCTGCACAAGTTCGAGGTCGGCGAGAACACCGGCACCCACATCGACGCGCCGAAGCATTTCGTCGACGGCGCGCCGGGGTTGGACGCCATCGCGCTGCGCGACCTGGTGGTTCCGGCGGTGGTCATCGACGTGAAGGACAAGGTGGCCGACAACGTCGACTACCGCCTGTCGGCCGCCGACGTCGAGGCCTGGGAGGCCGAGCACGGCGCCATACCCGCCGGCTCGCTGGTGATCCTCAACACCGGCTGGCACCAGCGCTTCGCCGACCAGGCTGAATACGCCAACCAGGACGAGGGCGGCGTCATGCACTTTCCCGGCTACGCCAAGGACGCGGCCGAACTGCTGGTCGCGCGCGACGTGGTGGGCATCGGCATCGACACCTTGAGCCTGGACTACGGCCCGGCCAAGAGCTTCGACACCCACCTGGTCATGCTGGGCGCCGAGAAGTATCAGATCGAGAACCTCGCCAACCTGGACGCCTTGCCGCCGACCGGCGCGACGGTGATCGTCGGCGTCCTCAAGGTGCGCGACGGCACCCAGGCGCAGGCGCGGATCCTGGCCCTCCTGCCGTAGCGCCCCGGAGCGCCCCGGAACGCCCGGGAGCGCCCCGGACGCGAGCAAGCGCCCGCCGCCGTCCGGTCGCGGCGGCGGCGGCCACGACGAAAGGACCGCAATGAGCGAGCGCTACCGCATGCTGATCGACGGCGCCTGGGTCGACGCCGAGGGCGGGCGGACCTTCGAGAGCGTCAACCCGGCGACCGGCCAAGTCTGGGCCGAGGTCCCGGCCGCCAGCGAGGCCGACGTGAACCGCGCGGTCGAGGCCGCCCACCGCGCCTTCGCCGAGGGCCCGTGGGCGCGGACCACCGCCTCGGAGCGCGGCCGGGTCTTGCGCAAACTGGCCGATCTCCTCGCCGAGAAATCCGAGGCGCTGGGCCGCGTCGAGACCGTCGACACCGGCAAGATGCTGAAGGAGACCCGCTGGCAGGCCAAGTACATCGCCGAGTTCTTCCACTACAACGCCGGCCTCGCCGACAAGATTCACGGCCAGACCCTGCCGATCGACAAGCCGGACCTCTTGGTCTTCACCAGCCGCGAGCCGCTCGGCGTGGTCGCCGCCGTGGTGCCGTGGAACTCGCAGCTCTTCCTCGCCGCCGTCAAGCTGGGCCCGGCGCTCGCCGCCGGCAACACGGTGGTCCTCAAGGCCTCGGAGCACGCCTCGGCGCCCATGCTGGAGTTCGCCCGGCTGTTCGAGGAGGCGGGCCTGCCGCCGGGGGTGGTCAACGTGGTGACCGGCTTCGGCGAGCCCTGCGGCCGGGCGCTCACCGCCCACCCCCTGGTCGCGCGGGTCAGCTTCACCGGCGGGCCGGAGACGGCGCGCCACATCGTGCGCAACTCGGCGGAGAACTTCGCCCAGGTCTCCCTCGAGCTGGGCGGCAAGTCGCCGGTCCTGGTGTTCGCCGACGCCGACCTGGAGAGCGCCGTCAACGGCGTCATGGCCGGCATCTTCGGCGCCAGCGGCCAGAGCTGCGTCGCCGGCTCGCGGCTCTACCTGCAGGCGGAGATCGCCGACGCCTTTCTCGACGACCTCGCCGGCCGCGCCGCCGGGATCCGGATCGGCGACCCGCTCGCCGAGGAGACCCAGATGGGCCCGCTCGCCACCGCCGGCCAGCTCGCCCGCATCGAGGCTGAGGTCGCCCGGGCGCGCGACCAGGGCGCGCACCTGCGCCACGGAGGCAAGGCGCCGGCGCGGCTCGACGCCGGCTGGTACTACGAGCCCACCATCCTCGAGTGCCCGTCCCAGGAGACCGCCATCGTCGACACCGAGCTGTTCGGCCCGGTGCTCTCGGTGCTGCGCTTCGAGACCGAGGAGGAGGCGCTCAGGCTCGCCAACGACACCAAGTACGGGCTCGCCTGCGGCATCTTCACCGGCGACGGCGCCCGCGCGCTCAGGCTCGCCAAGGCGGTGCGCGCCGGCATCGTCTGGGTCAACACCTACCGGGTGGTCTCGCCGATCGCCGAGTTCGGCGGCTTCAAGGACTCCGGCTACGGCCGGGAAAGCGGCTTCCAGGCGATCTACGACTATACGAGGCCCAAGACGGTGTGGGTCAACACCTCGAGCGCGCCGATCGCCAATCCCTTCGTCATGCGATGAGGGGATCTCAACTCCGCAAGAACCCGTTCTCGAAGCGCACGGACTCGGCGCCGACGAAGCGCGCGAGGCGGTCGAGCTGGCCCGCCAGCCGGTCCTCGCGGGCGCGGGTCAAGCCGAGGCGCGGCTCCAGCCACAGGCCGCTCACGCTGAGCGCGCCGTCGTCCTTGGCGCGGGCCATGTCGATGCGGCCGATCAGCCGGTCGCCCTCCAACAGCGGAAAGACGTAGTAGCCGTAGGTGCGCCTGGCCTCGGGCACGAAGACCTCGATGCGGTAGCGGAAGCCGAACAGGCGCTCGGCGCGGGCGCGGTCGCGGATCGCCGGATCGAACGGGCTCAAGACCCGGATCCCGCCCGGCGGCGCCGGCGTCTCGGCCAGGCGCTCGCGGATATCGGGCCGCGCGTAGGCCGGCCGCGGCTTGCCGCGCGCCAAGGCCGAGCCGGGGGCCGGCTCGACGGCGACCTCGATCAGCTCGCGGCCCAGGCGCGCGCGGCACCACGCCGCCGCCTCCGCCGGCGTGATCGCGCCCCAGAAGGCGGCGAGCTCGCCGGAGGTGGCCACCACCAGGCGCTCGAGCGCGCCCCGGCAGGCCCAGTCGACCAGCGCCGCCCGGTCGGCGGCCGCCTGCCGGTGCTCGGCCGGGATCACCCGCTCGGCGAGGTCGTAGACCTTCTGGAAGCCCTCGCGCCGGGCGACCGCCAGGTCGCCGGTGCGCCAGAGGTACTCGAGCGCCGTCTTCTCCGGGTGCCACTCCCACCAGCCGCCGTTGGCCTTGGGCGCGTCGCCGCCCAGGTGGCGCGCCATCACCGGGCCCTCGGCGCGCACGTGGTCGAGCACCTGGTCGAGCACCGCCTCGTATTCGCCGGGCCGCCACTTGCGCCAACGCTCCCGCAGGGTCTCGCGCTCGCGGGCGAAGCGGCACATCCAGAAGGGATAGAAGCGCGTCGGGATGATCGAGGCGTCGTGGGTCCAGTTCTCGAACAAGGCCGCCTGGCGCTCCAGCAGATGGGCGAGCTGGGCGTGGCGGTAGCCGTGGCAGCGCGAGAACAGGATCAGGTGATGGGCGCGCTCCACCGTGTTGATGCTGTCGACCTGGACGAAGCCCAGCTCCTCGATCAGCTCCAGCAGGCCGGCGCGGGTCAGCCGCCCGCCGACCGGCCGGGCGAGGCCTTGGGCCGCCAGGAAGGCGCGGCGCGCCTCCCGATTGGAGACGAGAGGAGGCGACATGGCGCGGCGGTCAGCCCCGGCGGGCGAGCGCCAGCCAGGCGCCGGCGGCGATCAGGAAGCTGCCGGTGATCCGCTCGCCGATCTGCACGTGGCGCCGGTCCTTGAGCCAGCGCCGGGCGCGCCCGGCGAGCAGCGCGTAGGCGCCGTCGAAGATCGCGGCCAGCACGATGAAGGTCGGGCAGAGCACGGCGAGCTGCGGCCCGGGCGGGGCGTCGACCACCAGGAACTGCGGGAAGAAGGCGGCCAGGAAAAAGAGCGATTTGGGATTGGTGAGCGCGACCACGAAGCCCTGTCCGAAGATCGCGCCGTGGCGGGCGTTGCCGCCCAGGCTTTCCTGGAGCCGTTCCTCGGGCAGGAGCGGCTTGGCCCGCCACTTCTGGGCGCCCAGCCAGACGAGATAGGCGGCGCCGATCCAGCGCAGCCACTCGAACCACTCGGCCATGACCGCGACCAGGGAGGTGAGGCCGAGGGCGACCACCACGAGCTGGATCGCGATCGCCGCCTGAGCGCCGCCGACGGTGACCAGGCCGGCGCGGGTGCCGTGGCTGAGCGCGTTGGCGATCACCAGGCTGACGACCGGCCCCGGCATGATGATGAGAACGGCGGTCGCCGCGACGAAAGCGAGATAGAGCTCCAGGCTCATGGCATCCAATCCTTCCACCTAGAGCGGCCCAGTGAATTGCCGAGGCCGCCGCGGCCGGGCATTGTGCGCAGGCGCTCGCGCCGCTTCAAGAGCCGGCGCGCCGCCGCCCAGGGACCACCTGCGGGCCGCCTAAGTGTCACCTGCGTGTCACCTGACAGCCTGCCGAGCGGCGGGCGACGAAACGCTGGCACCGCGCTTCACGATCGGGCATAAGCGGACGAATTATTGAAGGCGTTCTCCGATCGGTCTCCGTCATGGTGAAAGCGGTTCTGGGTGCGTGGGCGCTGCTGCTCGGCATGGGCATGTTGATGCTCGGCAACGGCCTTCAGGGCAGCCTGCTCGGCCTTCGCGCGGTCTCGGAGGGCTTCGGGACCACCGTCACCGGCCTGGTGATGACCGGCTACTTCGTCGGCTTTCTCGCCGGCTCCGTTCTCACGCCCCGCATCGTGATGAACGTCGGCCACGTGCGGGTCTTCTCGGCGCTCGCCTCGCTCGCCTCCGTCGCGATCCTGGTTCACGCCGTCGCCGTCGAGCCGCTCACCTGGGCGGTCATGCGCTTCCTGACCGGGTTCGCCTACGCCGGGCTCTACATCGTCGCGGAGAGCTGGCTCAACGACCGGGCCACCAACGAGACCCGCGGCAAGCTCCTGTCGGTCTACATGGTGGTGCTGCTCGCCGGCGTGGCGCTGGGCCAGCTCCTGCTGAACCTGGCGGATCCCGACGGGGTGTTCCTGTTTCTCCTGACCTCGGTGATGATCTCGCTCGCCTTGGTGCCGATTTCGCTCACCGTCAGCCCGGCGCCGGAATTTCACACCATCACCAAGATTTCGATCCGCGAGCTCTACCGCCTCTCGCCGCTCGGCGTCCTCGGCGCGACCGCGACCGGCATGGCCCACGGCACGCTGTTCGCCCTGGGCGCGGTCTACGGCGAGCGCATCGGCCTTTCGGTCGCCGAGATCTCCCTGCTGATGGGCGCCACGGTAGCCGGCGGCATCGTCTCCCAATGGCCGATCGGCTACCTGTCCGACCGCTTCGACCGGCGACGGGTGATCGTCGCGGTCGCCCTGCTCGCGGCGATCTTCGCCCTCCTGGCGGCCAGCTTCGGCGAAACGTCCTTCGCCCTCTTGCTGGGCCTCGCCTTCCTTTTCGGCTGCATGACCCTGCCGATGTATTCGCTCTGCATCGCCCACACCAACGACTACCTGGAGCCGAAACAGATGGTCCAGGCCGGCGCCACCCTCATCTTCGTCGGCGGCGTCGGCGCCTGCTTCGGCCCGCCGATCGCCGCGACCCTCATGGGGGCGGTGGCCCCGTCGGTGTTCTTCGTGTTTCTCGGGGTCGTGCACGCCGCCATCGGGCTGTTCGCCGTCTACCGCATGTCCCAGCGCCCGAGCAAACCCGTCGACGAGCAGATGCCCACGCTGCCGATGGCCAGCGGCGCCGCCGCCGCGACCAGCCGGCTGTCGGCGGAGACCATGCGCGACCTGCGCGACCAGGACGTGGCGCAGATGAGCCGCTCGGGCCTGCGGCGCGGCGGCTGATCCGCCGCCGCTAGAGCAGTACCCGCCCTTGGAGCCGCAGCGGCTCCAAGGGCGGCGCGTCGCTCCGCGGCAGCGCGAAGCGCCCGTCGCGCGCTTCGATGCGGCGACCGGCCAGA
>JAWWCG010000236.1:0-6000 GCA_033720555.1 Kiloniellales bacterium
CAGCAGGTAGCGGAACTGCTGGTGGTAGCGGGCCAGCACCTCGGGATGGCTCTGGAACAGCGTCAGCACGTGCAGCGTGAGGTCGCCGAAGTCGCAGGCGTTGAGGGTCTTTAGGCGGCTCTGGTAGAGGGCGTAGAGCTCGACCGCGCGGCCGCCGGCCAGGTCGCCGGCCTCGCTGGCCGAGACCCGCTCCGGCGTCAGGCCGCGGTCCTTCCAGCGTTGGATCGCCGCCAGCAGGCCGCGCGCCGGCCATTTCTTGTCGTCGATCCCCTCGGCGCTGAGGATCTGCTTGACCAGGCGGAGCTGGTCGTCGGTGTCGATGATGGTGAAGCGCGGGGTGAGGCCGACGCGCTCGGCATCGAGGCGCAGCATGCGCGCGGCCAGCGCGTGAAAGGTGCCGAGCCACCAGCCCTCGACCGGCCGGCCCAGCAGGCCGGCGACCCGCTCGCGCATCTCCTGGGCCGCCTTGTTGGTGAAGGTGACGGCGAGCACCTGGCCGGGGTGGGCTCGTCCGGTGCGAAGCAAATGGGCGAGACGCGTGGTCAGCACCCGGGTCTTGCCGGTGCCGGCGCCGGCCAGCACCAGGACCGGCCCGTCGAGCGCCTCCACCGCCTCGCGCTGGGCGGGATTGAGGTCGTCGAGATAGGCCGGGCCCTCGCCCCCGGCCGTCGCCCGCTCCGCGATCTGCGGCTCGCCGCTCGGTTTCTGTGCCGCTTCCGTCATCTTTCGACGCTTCGACTCCTTGCGCTCATCGCCAAGTTTATCGCCACACTCAGCTTATCGCCGGGTTGATGGCTGCCGGCCGCCGGTGGCAAAGCCCGCCGGCGCCTTTATAGTACGCGGACCGCGAGTCGCTGAGTCCCAATCGGCGCGCGGCGAGGGTCCGAGGGCCAATTGACGGCCCCGAAACGAGGCACGAACCATGACACGACGGAGCCGGACACGACAGAGCGAGCGCATCCCTTTGGGCGCCGGGCGCCCCGGCACGCAGCGCGACCTGCTGGTTCACCGCTTCGGCGATCCGGACGCCCGCCCCAAGGCCTATCTGCAGGCCGCCCTGCATGCCGATGAGACGCCCGCCCTGCTGGTCGCCCATCACCTGCTGGGGCTGCTCGACGCGGCCGACGCCCGGGGCGAGATTGCCGGCCAGGTGGTCCTGGTACCCTACGCCAATCCGGTCGGTCTCGACCAGATCGTCAACCGGCGCCTCTCCGGCCGGTTCGAACTCTCCGGCGGCGGCAACTTCAACCGCAACTGGCCCGACATCTTCGAGCCGCTCTGCGATCGGGTCGCGGGCGAGCTGGGCGACGACGCGGCCGCCAACGTCGCCATGATACGCCGGGCGATCAACGACCTCATGGCCGGGCTCTCGGCCACCTCGGAGCTGGAGCGGCTGCGCCTGAGCCTCGCCCGCCTCGCGGCGGACGCCGATCTCGTGCTGGACCTCCACTGCGACGACGATTCGCTCATGCACCTCTATCTGCTCGCCGCCCACTGGCCGGACGGCAAGGTGCTGGCCGCCGAGCTCGGCTGCCGGGCGATCCTGCTGGCCGACGAATCGGGCGGCGGCTCGTTCGACGAAAGCTTCGCCACCCTGTGGACCCGCCTCGCGGCCCGCTTCCCCGGGCGGCCGATCCCGGCGGCGTGCCTCGCCTCGACGGTCGAGCTGCGCGGCCAGGCCGACGTCTCCGACGCGCTCGCCGAGCGCGACGCCCGGGCGCTCTACCGCGCCCTGCAGCACCACGGCCTGATCGCGGGCGAGCCCGGCCCGCCGCCCGAGCTTGCCTGCGAGGCCACCCGGCTCGAGGCGTGCGACGTGCTCGAGGCGCCGGCGGCCGGGGTCCTCTCCTACGCCGTCGAGCTCGGCCAGTCGGTACGCGCCGGCGACACCATCGCCTGGCTGGTCGATCCGGCGGCCGAGGACCCCGAGGACGGCCGGCAGGCGATCGCCGCGCGCTCCGACGGCCTGGTGCTGAACCGTCGGCTCCACAAATACGTGGTGGCCGGCTTCTCGGTCGCCAAGGTGGTCGGGACGGCGCCCCTGCCCTGGCGCAGCGCCGGCCAGCTCCTGAGCGAATAGGCGGCGTCTCAACGGCCAAGGAAAAATGTGCTAAACTTCTCGTGGCCGCTCGCGCTCGGGGGACGGGTGAGAGAGGCGAGGGCCGAGGAGGCGTTATGAGAGGCTTCGCCACGGAGGCGTTCCCGGGCATCGCCTGCGCGCTTCGCCGGCGCGCGACAGCGGCGTTTGCGGCGTGGCTTGCGGCGTGGCTTGCGTGCGCCGCCGTGCCGGCGCTGGCGCAGAGCCCGCTGGACTCGGTGGTCGCGGTCCGCGCCAGCGTGCCGCCGGACGCGCGCACCGCAGATTCGCTGGGCACCGAGCGCGAGGGCTCCGGCGTCGTCATCGGCCCCGACGGCCTGGTGCTCACCATCGGCTACCTGATCCTCGAGGCGATCTCCGCCGAGATCACCCTGCAAGACCGGCGCATCGTGCCGGCCGAGGTGGTCGCCTACGACTACGAGACCGGCTTCGGCCTGCTGCGCCCCCTGGGCGACACCGGCTTGCCGGCGGTCCAGCTCGGCGAGTCGGCCGGCCTGCATCAGGACAACCCGGTCCTGGTCGCGAGTTTCGGCGCCTCGGACGCCGGCGCGCCGGACGCCACGGCGGCCTACGTGGTCTCGCGGCGCGAGTTCGCCGGCTACTGGGAGTATCTGCTGCCGGACGCCATCTTCACCGCCCCGCCGCATCTGAGCTTCGGCGGCGCCGCGCTGCTCGGCCCGGACGGCCGGCTCTTGGGCATCGGCTCGCTGTTCGTCTCCGACGCGGCCAGCCCCGGCGCGCAGATGGCCGGCAACATGTTCGTGCCGATCGACGCCCTGAAGCCGATCCTGGAGGACCTGCGGGTCGCCGGCCAGAGTCAGGGACCGCGCCGCCCGTGGCTCGGCGTCTACACCGAGGAGGTGCGCGGCCACTTGTTCGTGCGCCGCGTCGCGCCCGGCGGACCGGCCGACTCCGCGGGCCTGCGCGCCAACGACGTCATCCTCGGCGTCGACGGCGGGCCGGTCGAGGGCCTGGCGGATTTCTACAAGCGGGTCTGGGCGCTGGGCGGCCCCGGCGTGGAGGTGCCGATGACGGTGCTCTCCGGCGGCCAGGTGCAGGACCTGGCGATCACCTCCGGCGACCGCTACGACTACCTCAAGCTAAACCCGAGTTTCTGAGCGGGCAGCGAAACCCGCCTCACGCCTCACCGCGTTCCTCGGCGCGGGCGCGGATCACCGCCTCGTGGTAGCTGGTGACCACCGTGTGCTCGTGGGCGACGCCGACCAGGATCATGGACTTGCGGTCGCGCACCACCGGCAGGTGCGCCGCGCCGCAGCTCCGGAACCGGCTGACCGCCGCGATCAGGTCGTCGTCCATCGCCAGCATCGCGGGCTCGCGGCGAGTCACGTCCCGGGCGGTCCATTCGTCGTCATGGCTGCGGTCGAAGACGGCCTCGTCCAGGTCGCCGAGGGTGATCGTGCCGGCCAAGGCGCCCTCGCCGTCGACCACGAAAAGCTCGCCCCAGCGCGCGTTCCTGAGCCGCTGGCGGATCTCCGACAGGGGCGTATCGAGGCCGATCGGCTCGAGCCCGGTCTCCATGACGCTGCGCACCCGGGTCTGTTTGAGCAGATTGACCTCCGGTCCCTGGCCGAGCGACAGGCCGCGCCGCTCGAGCTGCCAGTGAAAGAAGGAGGTGCCGTGAAACTGCTGGGTGATGGTGGAGGCGATCACCGTGGCGATCATCACGGCGATGGTGAGCGCATAGCCGCCGGTCAGCTCGAAGACGATGAGGATGGTCGAGATCGGCGCGCCCAGCACGGCCCCGGTCACCGCCCCCATGCCGACCATGGTGTAGGCGCCCTGTCCGGAGGAGAGATCGGGAAAGAACGAGGTCGCGATGCTGCCGAAGGCGCCGCCGACCATGGCGCCGATGAACAGCGACGGCGAGAAGACGCCGCCGCCGAAGCCGGAGACCAGGCAGAGCGCCGTCGCCAGCGTCTTGACCGCGATCAGCGCCAGCAGCAGCCACAGCGGATAAAGCTGCGACAGGGCGGAATCGGTCGCCTCGTAGCCGACCCCCAGCACCTGCGGGAAGGCCAGGGCGATGGCCCCCACCGCGAGGCCGGCCAGGGCCGGGCGGCCCCAGATCGGCAGCGGCGCGCGGGTCACCGCCGCCTCGGCGACCATGACCGTGCGCATGAAGGCGATCGCCGCCAGGGCCGAGACCATGCCGAGCAGGGCGAAGGCCGGAAACTCCCAGAACGAGACGATCACCCATTCCTGCGGCGGGATGAAGGCCGGGAAATTGCCATAGTGCATGCGGCTGACGATGGCGCCGGTGACCGAGGCGATGACGATCGGCGCGAAGGCGGAGAGGGCGTAGTGGCCGACCACCACCTCGAGCGCGAAGATCGAGCCGGCGATCGGCGCGTTGAAGGAGGCCGCCACCGCCGCCGCTACGCCGCAGCCGAGCAGCGAGCGCGACAGGCCGCGGCCGAGGTTGAGCCGCGTGGCCAGCCAGCCGCCGAGGCTGGCGCCGAGATGCACCACGGGCCCCTCGCGGCCGACCGAGGCGCCGACGCCGATCGAGGCGGCGCTGACCGCCGCCGCCTTGATCCCGTCGACCAGCGACATGCGCCCGCCGCGCAGGGCGCTCGCCTCGATCACGTCGGCCACCGCGAGCGGCCGCCGGCCCGGCATGAAGAAGTAGACGAAGAGGCCGATCGCGAGCCCGCCGGCGGCCGGCACCAGCAGCAGGTGCCACCAGGCCAGCTCGGCCGCCAGGCTGGCCACCCGCTCGCCGCCGAAGCCGAAGGTCGCCCGCTGGGTCAGGTCGATGGCATAGCGAAAGGCGATCGCCGCGGCGCCGGCGGCCAAGCCGATCACCACCGCCAGCAAGGACAGGATCAGCGGGTTGCTCCGGCGCAGACGCAGCAAGTGGTGTCGCAGGCCGCCGGCTGGCGCCGCGCGCGGGGATGTCTCGGACGACTCCATGATCGCGACGCATTAAACGCCCTGGCATCGTTCGGCGAAAGACCCGCGCGCCCAGGGGGCCCCTCGCGGGGCCGTGACACGGGAGTGCGCGCCGCTCAGTTGCAGCGGCCGATCGAGCCCTCGGCGCAGACGCGCTCGCCATCGGTCCAGGTGGCGCCGGACAGATTGGCGCGCGCCAGATCGGCGCCCTCGAGGCGGGCGTCGGTCAGGTTCGCGTCGCGCAGGTTGGCGCGGTAGAGGCGGGTGCGCCGCAAGTCGGTGCCGACCAGCGAGGCGCCGGTGAGGTCCGCCTTGGTCAGATCCGCCTCGTAGAGCTGCGCCCCGTCGAACACGGTGTCCTGCAGCACCGCGTTGACGAACTTGGCCTTGAAGGATTCGGTGCCGGAGAGATCGCTGCCGGTCAGATCGGCGCGGAAGAAGCTGCTGTCGCGCAGCCGCGCCCCCGCCAGGTTCACCTCCTTCAGGACGAGGCCGTCCATGGCGCAGCGCTGCCAGTTGACGCCCGGCGTCGGCGGGTCCGTGCACGACGCCAGCGCCGGCGACCCGGCGGCGACCAGGAGAAGCAGGACAAGGAAGGGCACACCGCCGGTTCGCACAAGAAACATCCTGCTAGACTTAAGCATCTGTCCCGACAACACAATGCCGGTCTCCAGCAGGACCGGCTCCGCGCCGCCCATTAAGGAGCGCCCGAGGCCCGACGGCAAGACCCACGGCACCCACCGGGGGGGCCCACGGCACCAAAGGCGCCCAGGGCGTCCTGGGCGCCCACGATAGGGGCGCGCGCGCCGCGCGTTTATATCCGGGGGACGCCCCGGGGGACGCCCCGGGGGGGACGCCTCGGGGGCCGCCTCGAGGCGCGCATGCGGGGCCGCGCCGCCCGGCCGGCCTCGGCCCCCCTGAATCGGCGCCGAATCGGCGCCGAATCGGCGGAATTCCCGGGCCAATTGGCGCCGTTCCACGGCGCCCCG
>JAWWCG010000237.1:0-5997 GCA_033720555.1 Kiloniellales bacterium
CAGCTCCTCGGCCAGCTCCTCGGCCAGGCCCTCGCGGACCTCGTGGGCGCGCGGCCGGCAGGCGTCGAACAGGTGGCGCCAGCCGGCGACCGACAGATCGTTTTCGCGCCGCAGCGGGAAATCCATGCCGGCCAGGTGCATCTCGGCCATGGCCTGGCCGAGCTCTTGGCAGTGGCGCGGCAGGATGCGCCGCGGCCAGAGGCCGTCGAGGAAGGTGACGATGACCGCCGGCCGGCCGCACAGCTCGCGCAGCGCCTCGCCGTCGCGGCCGCGCACCGGCGTCGGACAGCGGATGCCGCGTCCGGCGAGATGGTCCAACAGGCCGAGGAAGAACGGCAGATCCTCCGGCCGGACGCGCTTCTCGTAGAGCGTCATGATGTAGCTGCCGACGGTGGTGCGCAGCAGGTAGTTGGAATTCTCGACCCCTTCGGCGATGCCCTTGACGGACGTCACCTCGCCGAGGTCGTAGTGCCGCAGAAAGACCTGCAACTCCTCGTCGGAAATCTCGGTGTAAACGGCCATGGAGGTAGGGTGCGCGGGGCTCGGGGTCAGGGCCCAGCCGTCGGGCCGGCCGTTAGGCCGGGACGGTGCTGGGCCTGGCGGCGGCGGTCCGCAGGTCGCGCGGCAGCTTGAATTCGACGTCCTCGCTGGTCACCGTCACCTCTTCGATGGTCACCCGGAACCGCGCCTGGCAGGCCTCGATCACCTCCTCGACCAGGACCTCCGGGGCCGAGGCGCCGGCGGTGACGCCGAGGCGCGCGATGCCCTGCAGGCTCCGCCAGTCGACGTCGGCGCCGCGCTGGACCAGCATGGCCCGCGGGCAGCCGGCTTTGCGCGCCACCTCGACCAGCCGCGCGGAGTTGGACGAATTGGGGGCGCCGACCACCAGCAGCGCATCGCAGTTCCGCGCGATCGCCTTGACCGCCTGCTGCCGGTTCGTCGTGGCGTAGCAGATGTCTTCCTGCTTGGGGCCGTGGATCGCCGGAAAGCGGCGCCTCAAGACCGAGATCATGTCGGTGGTATCGTCGACCGACAGGGTGGTCTGGGTGATATAGGCCAGCCGATCGGGCGTATCCACCGCCACCGTTTCGGCCTCGTGCGTCGACTGGATCAGGACCATCGCGCCCTCGGGAAGCTGGCCCATGGTGCCTTCGACCTCGGGATGGCCGGCATGGCCGATCAGGATGATCTGCCGGCCCTCGCGAAAGTGGCGCTCGGCCTCGCGATGGACCTTGCTGACCAGCGGGCAGGTCGCGTCGAGATAGAACATCTCGCGCTCGCGCGCCTCGGCGGGCACCGATTTCGGCACGCCGTGCGCGGAGAACACGATCGGCACGCCGTCCGGCACGTCGGCGAGCTGCTCGACGAAGACCGCGCCCTTGGCCTCCAGCGACTCGACGACGTAGCGGTTGTGCACGATCTCATGGCGCACGTAGACCGGCGGCCCGTATTTCTGCAGCGCCCGCTCGACGATCTCGATGGCCCGCACCACGCCGGCGCAGAAGCCGCGGGGATTGGCGAGCACGAGGGTGAGCGCCGGTCGGTCCATGTCGTCGGTTTCGCGTTCCGTCATTTCAAGCCTTCACCACGGCCGTCCGGCGGAGCCGGCGCAACCTCTTGTGCTTGCTCGGGGGCTTGCCTAGAGTGGCGGCGGCTCCGGCCGAGCATGCGATTCGCCGCGCCTGCAATTGCGGGCCCAGTCTAGTCGGCGGCGCGAAACTAATACAAGGGATAGCGATAGGGAAGGGGTGATGACGGATCCGGTGCCTGCGCAAAAAGCGCCTTACGAGGTCACCGTCGAACAGGGGAGGTTGTATTTCTGGTGCGCCTGCGGACGAAGCCGCAAGCAGCCCTTCTGCGACGGCTCGCACAAGGACACGGACATCACGCCGGTCAAATTCAAGGCGGAGAAGTCGGGCAGCGTCTGGTTCTGCGGATGCAAGCAGACGGGGACCAAGCCGTTATGTGACGGCACCCATACGACGCTGTGAAACCGCTCTCTGACCAACACCGTTCTGCGCGCCCTGCCGCGCCGCGCCCGCGGCGGCGCGGCGTGCCGCGCTTCGCGGCGGCGCTGGGCGTCGTCGTCCTGCTGGCGGCCTGCGCCAGCCAGGAGGTGCCCCAGCCGTGCCCGCAACTCCGGCTGCTCAAGGACACCGACCGGCTGGTCAAGTTCGTCGGGACCGGCCGCGACCTGACCGACGTCGAGTACGAAGCGGCGCTGCGCGAGCCTTTCCTGTCGTGCGATTACGACGACGACGCGATCGAGTCGGTGCTGACCGTCAACTTGGTGGCCTTGCGCGGGCCGGCCGACGACGACCGGGTGGCCCGGATCACCTATTTCGTGGCCATCGTCGATAACGAGGATCGCGTCACCAAGGAGGAATTCGAGGTCGAGATTCCCTTCGAGGGCAACCGCACCCAGGTCATCGCCACCGAAGAGGTGGAGCAGCATATCCCGCTCGGCCCCGAGGAGACCGGGAACGATTACCGCGTTTTTGTCGGGCTGCGACTGACCCCCGACGAACTGCGCTACAACCAGGAGAACCGGTGAGGCGGCCGCGGATGCGCGGGAGGGTCGTTGGCCCGGCTGCCGATCGTGGCCCGGCCGGTTCGCGCGTGGTTGACTTTCCCACTTCAGCCGATAGCTTTCCCGGGCGGCGGGCTCGGGTGAGCCCGCCGGCAGGAATGTTCGATGCTTGTGACCCTCAGTGGGAGAGATCGGTCCGCGCGAGCGGGTCGGCGCCGAAGGAGCAACGGCCCCGGAAACTCTCAGGCATAATGGACCGCTGAGAAGAGGCATCTCTGGAAAGCAGCCGTCCCGCGCCCAAGGCGTCGGGGCGGCTCACCGAAGGGGTAAGCCGGGCCCGGCGATCGGGCGCGGTGAATCTCTCAGGTTCCGCGACAGAGGGGGCGCCGGCGTCGCACGACGTCCGGATGCCGCTTGGTTGGGAAGGGAACCTGTGCGAGATGGCCGGATCCGAGGGTGAGCCGCGGCGCACGCCGCTTTACGATCTTCACCGCGAATACGGCGCCAAGTTCGGCCCCTTCGCCGGCTACGACATGCCGATGCACTACGCCGGCGGCATTCTGAGCGAGCATCGCCACACCCGCAGCGACGCCGGCCTCTTCGACGTTTCCCATATGGGCCAGATCGTGCTCCACGGCGCCGATCGGGCGGCCTACCTGGAAGGCCTGGTGCCGGTCGACGTCGTCGGCCTGCCGGCGGGCCGCCAGCGCTACGGCTTCCTGACCAACGCCCGCGGCGGGATCCTGGACGACCTGATGGTCACCAACCTCGGCGACCGCCTCTTCCTGGTGGTCAACGGCGCCTGCAAGGCGGCCGACGTGGCGCATCTGCGCGCCGCCTTGACGGGCGACGTGACTGGCGACGTGACTGGCGACGTGGCGGGCGACGTGGCGGGCGACTGCCGGCTCGAGGTGCTCGAGGACCGCGCGCTGCTGGCGCTGCAGGGGCCGGCGGCGGCCGACGTGCTCGCCCGGCTCGCGCCGCGGGTCGCCGCCCAGGGCTTCATGAGCGTCGAGGAGGCGGAGCTCGAGGGCGTCGCGTGCCTGGTGTCGCGCTCCGGCTACACCGGCGAGGACGGCTTCGAGATCTCGCTGCCGGCCGCCGGCTGCGAGGCGCTCGCGCGGCGCCTGCTGGCCGAGGACGAGGTCGCCCTGGTCGGCCTCGGAGCCCGCGATTCGCTGCGTCTGGAGGCCGGGCTCTGTCTCTACGGCGCCGACCTCGACGAAACCACCACGCCGGTCGAGGCCGACCTGGTCTGGGCCCTGTCGAAGGCGCGCCGCGCCGGCGGCGCGCGGCCGGGCGGCTATCCGGGCGCGGAGGTGATCCTCGCCCAGCTCGCCGAGGGGCCGCCGCGCCTGCGCGTCGGACTGCGCCCCGAGGGCCGGGCGCCGGTGCGCGGCGGCGCGGAGCTGGTCGACGAGGCGGGACGCACGGTCGGATCGGTGACCAGCGGCGGCTTCGGCCCCACCGTCGGCGCGCCGGTGGCCATGGGATACGTCGAGCGCGCCCTGGCGGGCGACGGCACCGGGCTGAGCGCGCTGGTGCGCGGCAAGCCGCACGCCGTGCAGGTGACAGGCCTGCCGTTCGTCGCGCACAATTATCACCGCGGCTAGGCACGAGGCATCGGAAGGGGCAAGGCCATGAGCGACCTCAAATTCAGCGAAGACCACGAATGGATCCGCGTCGACGGCGACACCGGCGTGGTGGGCATCACCGACTACGCCCAGCAGCAACTGGGCGACATCGTCTTCGTCGAGCTGCCGGAGGTCGGCCGGCAACTGGCCAAGGGCGCCGAGGCCGCGGTCATCGAGTCGGTCAAGGCGGCCAGCGAGCTTTACGCCATCGTCGGCGGCGAGGTCACCGAGGTGAACGGCGCCCTGGACGACGATCCGGCCAAGGTGAACGCCGACCCCATGGGCGACGGCTGGTTCTTCAAGATCAAGATCGCCGACGCCGGGGATCTGAACGGGCTGATGGACGAGAGCGCCTACGCGGATTACACGGCGTCCTTGGAATAGCGGCGGAATAGCGGCGAACAACGCTTCGATCGCCCGTGGGCGGCGCGCGAGCTGGGAGGAGATGACGTCATGCCGGCACAACGGCCGAGTCTGGTTGACTTGGAGATGCGCAGCGATTTCGTGCGCCGCCACATCGGGCCCGGCGAGCAGCAAATCGCCGACATGCTGGACGCCCTCGGGCTGGAGTCCCTCGACGACCTGATCGACAAGGCGGTGCCGAAGTCGATCATCGACAGCGAGCCGCTCGACCTGCCGGAGATCATGAGCGAGCGCGCGACCCTCAGCTATCTCAGGGAGATGTCGGAGCGCAACCGCGTCTTCATCTCGATGCTCGGCATGGGCTACTACGGCACCGTCATGCCGAAGGTGATCCTGCGCAACGTGATGGAGAACCCCGGCTGGTACACCGCTTACACGCCCTACCAGGCGGAGGTGAGCCAGGGCCGCCTGGAGGTGCTGCTCAACTACCAGCAGATGGTGATGGACCTGACCGGCATGGAGCTGGCCAACGCCTCGCTCCTGGACGAGGCGACCGCCGCCGCCGAGGCCATGGCCATGGCGCACCGGCTCCACAAGGGCCAGTGCGAGCGTTTCTTCGTGGCGGCGGACTGCCATCCCCAGACCATCGCCGTGGTCGAGACCCGCGCCAGGTCCATGGGCTTCGAGGTGATCGTCGGCGATCCCTCCGCCGAGCTGGCGAAGCACGAGGTCTTCGGGGTGCTGCTGCAGTATCCCGGCACCTACGGCGACGTGCGCGATTTCCGCCGCCTGGCGGAGGAGGCGCACGAGGCGGGGGCCCTGGTGGTGGTGGCCAGCGATCTGCTCGCGCTCTGCCTCTTGACGCCGCCCGGCGAATGGGGCGCCGACATCGTCGTCGGCAGCAGCCAGCGCTTCGGCGTGCCGATGGGCTACGGCGGGCCGCACGCCGCCTTCTTCGCGACCCGCGAGGCCTACAAGCGTTCGACCCCCGGCCGGCTGATCGGGGTCTCGGTGGACTCCCACGGCCGCCCGGCGCTGCGCATGGCGCTGCAGACCCGCGAGCAGCACATCCGCCGCGAGAAGGCGACCAGCAATATCTGCACCGCCCAGGTGCTGCTCGCCGTGATCGCCGCCCTCTACGCCATCTATCACGGCCCCGACGGGCTCAAGATGATCGCCGGCCGGGTGCACCGCATGGCCCAGATCCTGGCCGAGGGCCTGCGCCGGCTCGGCTACGAGGTGGAGACCGAGGCCTTTTTCGACACCCTGGTGGTGCGCGCCCCGGGCCAGGCGGCGCGGATCGCCGCCAAGGCGCGGGAGTCGCGCATCAACCTGCGCTTCATCGACGCCAACCGGCTCGGCATCGCCTTCGACGAGACGGTGAAGCGGGGCAATCTGCAGGCGCTGTGGCGGGTCTTCGCCACCAAGGCCGATCAATTGCTCGACATCGACCGGCTCGACGGCGAGGTC
>JAWWCG010000238.1:0-5995 GCA_033720555.1 Kiloniellales bacterium
GCTCTTCAGGCCGTCGAAGCCGGGCGCCGGGCGCGGCCCGCGCAAGGCCGCCGTCTCGAGCCGGCGCGCGCGACGGCGGAACTCGGCGGCCGCGAGGCCGCCGGCGGCCAGCGGATGCTTCAGCGCGGCCAGCAGGTCGACCGGCGCCAGCGCGCCGGCCGCCATCTGCGCGGTCAGGCGCAGGAACGCGCCGCAGGGCGTCTCGGCGAGGGGAATCCCCGCCGAATCGTCGGTTTCGATCCGCCAACGCCCCAGCTCCGCCGCCACCCGGCGGGCGAGCGCCCGGTCCGGGGTGACCAGCGCCACGGTCTCGTTCGGCGTCTCCAGGGCCTCGCGCATCAGCAGCGCGATGACGGCGGCTTCCTCGCTCGCGGTGGCGCAGTCGATGCGGCGGACCCCGTCGAGCGCCCGGGCGACCGTGTCCGGCGGCAGCGCGGCGGCGGCTTGGCGCCAGCCGGCCGTGACGCCGGCGGGCCGCAACGCCCAGGCGATCACGTCGCTGCGGGTCGGGCCGGACGGCCGGTCCGCGGGCCAGGGCCAGTCGGCGACGGCCTCGCGCGACACCTCGAGGCGCGCCAGCAGCCGGGCCAGGCCATGCTGGGCGTGACCGGGGTCCTCGGCGATCGCCGCCCAGGCGGCCTCGTCGGCGGCACGGTCGAGGCCGGGCAGCACCACCTCGCCGGTCGGCAGGTCGGCGACCGTGGCGATCAGCTCGGCGACCGCCGGCACGCTGCCGGTCGATCCGGCGACGACCACCGGGCCGGCCGGCGGCGACGCCGCCCACGCCCGGGCCTGGGCGAGCAGCAGCCGGCGCTTGCGCTCGGCCGGCCCGATCACGCCCTGGAGCGCCTGCACCTCCGGCCACTGATCGGTCAGGATGCCCAAGAAGTTGAGGGTGGTTTGCCAATGGGCCGCGTGCTCGCCGCCGACCAGGCCGGCCAGGCCGTCGAAATCGAGGCCCTCGGTCTCGACCTGGTCGAGAAACCGCGCCAGCTCCGCGGCGAGGCGGACCGCCTGGTCCTCGCCCGGCCGGGTCGCCACGGCGGGCCCGAAGCTCGCCCGGGTCCAGCTCACGATCAGCCGGGCCAAGAGCAATTGCCGGCGCAGCGCGGGAATCGCCGGCGGCACGTCGTCGGCCAGCCCCTCGCCGGCCAGTCCCTCGTCGCCCAGCCCGTCGCCGGCCGCCGGACCGTCGCCGGCAAGCAGCAGGTCGTCGACGTCGAGGTCGCCGAGCGGCAGGGTGCGCGGCAGCAGGAGCGGCCGGCCGGCGGAGGCGCGCAGGAAGGCGTCGCGCAAGCTTCGGCAGGCGCGCCGGGTCGGCAGGAAGACCAGGGCGCGCGACAGCGCGAGCGGCGAGTCGCCGCCGCGCGCCAAGAGGCCCTCGGCCAGGGCGTCGAGGAAGGAGACCTCCGGCGCGATGGTGAAGACGCTGGTCCGCCGCGCCGTCATATCCGGTTCTTGAAGTCGCTCAAGTGGTGGAGCGCCTGCTCGACGCCCTGGAGCGCCTCCGGCGTCCCGACGTGGAACCAGCGGCCGTCGTGCCGCAAGCCCGCCAGGCGGCCGGCCTCGATCGCCCGGTCGTAGAGCAGATTGAGCGAGAAGGGACCCTCCGGCGCGCCGTCGAACAGCCGGGGATGGAGGAGCTGCACGCCGGCGAAGACGAAGGGCGCCACCTCGCGCTCGCGCCGCCGGCGAAGCCGCCCGGCGGGGTCCATCACGAAGTCGCCGTGGCCGTCGTAGCCGTAGGCGTCGCTCACCGGCTGGAGCAGCAAGAGCGCGTCCATCTCGTCCTCGTCCCAGGCGCGGGCGAGGCGCTGCAGGGCCGGCTGCAGGCCGTTGAGCCACACCACGTCGCCGTTCAGCACGTAGAAGGCGTCGGGGCCGAGCCGGTCGAGCGCCGCCGCCACGCCGCCGCCGGTATCCATCAGCTCCGCCTCGCGCGAGAACGTCACCCGCGGCCGGCCGCGGCCCTGGACGTGCGCTTCGATCCGCTCGCCCAAGTGATAGAGATTGACCACCACGTCGGCGACGCCGGCCGCCGCCAGGTGATCGAGCGCCCAGTCCAGCATGGCCTTGCCGCCGACCTCGATCAGCGGCTTCGGCAGGCGCTCGGTGAGCGGCCGCATGCGCTCGCCGCGGCCTGCGGCCAACACCATGGCGCGCCGCGGGAGGGCGCTGTCCTGCGACCGTGCCGGCGCCGCGCTCATGCCGCCTCCGCCGGCGGCACCCGCCGCTCGGACGGCGGCAGCGCCTCGTCGAACCAGGCTTTGACCGGCGCCAGTTCGCGCGCCGCCAGGTCGCCTTCCAGCAGGCGCCACACCCGTGGGATGTGGTGCAGGTACTGGGGCTTGGCGTCGCGCCGGCAGAGGCGGGTGAAAATGCCGATGATCTTGGCGCTGCGCTGGGCGCCGAGGATCGCGTAGCTGGCCCGGAACGCCGCCGGGTCGATGTCGGGAAAGGCCGCGAAATAGCGCGCCAGCATCTCGGCGGCCAAGTCCGCCGGGATATCGCGCCGGGCGTCTTCGAGCAGCGACACCAGGTCGTAGCTGCGCGGCCCGATGACCGCGTCCTGAAAGTCCAGCAGGCCGCAGCCGGCGACGCCGCGGCGCTCCGGCAGGACCATGAGGTTGTCCACGTGATAGTCCCGCAGCACGAGGGTGGAGGGGACCTGCCGGGCGATCGGCAACACCGCGCGCCAGGCCTCGAGGTAGGCCTCGCGCGTCGCCGCCGGGGTCTCCTCGCCGCGCAGCGCCGGCAGATACCAGTCGGTCAGCAGCAGGGCCTCGTCGAGCAGGCGCCGGTCGTCATAGTCGGGCAAGGCCCGGGCGTCCGGCGCCGCCGCGTCCACCCGGGCGTGCAGGTGCGCCAGAACGTCGACGGCGAGCCGGTAGAGCGCCCGCTCGTCGGCGCCCTCGGCCAGCGCCCGGGTGAAGGTCAGGTCGCCGAGGTCCTCGAGCAGCATGAAGCCGGCCTCGCGGTCGACGGCCAGCGCCTGGGGCGCGCTCAGGCCGAGGGCGCCCAGCAGGCGCTCGACCCGGTGGAACGCGCCCACGTCCTCGTGCGGCGGCGGCGCGTCCATCAGCACCGCGCGCCGCTCGCCCAGGGTGAGCCGCTCGTAGCGCCGGAACGAGGCGTCGCCGGCCAGCGGCCGGCGCGCGGCGCCCCCCCAGCCGGCCTTCGCCAGGAAGGCCGCGATTTGGCGCGCGCGATCAGCCATGGGTCACGACCCGGCCCCGGGGCCCCTGCGCCGCATCGGCGCCGTCGCTGGCGCGGGTCGAGGCCCGGATCTCGGCCCGGATCTCGGCAAGCCGCCCGCGCCAGGCGCCGAACCCCGTCAGCTCGACGGCTCTCGCCCCGGGCGCCTCGGCGTAACCCAAGCGAACCTCCAGCCGGTCCGCCGGCACCCGCGCGCCGAGACGCTCGGGCCATTCGATCACGGTGATCGCCTCGCCGGCGGCCTCCTCCAGCCCCAGCTCCTCGACCTCCTCCGGCCGCTCCAGGCGGTAGAGATCGACGTGCCAGACGGGCGCTGGCCGGCGCTCGTAGATCTGCACCAGGGTGAAGGTGGGGCTCGGCACGTCTTCGTCGGCCGCGGCCGCCGCCTTCGCCGGCGGCAAGGCGTTGATCAGGCCCCGGGCGAGGGTGGTCTTGCCGGTGCCGAGATCGCCGATCAGGAAGACCACGTCGCCGGCGCGCAGGCGCCCCGCCAGGGCGCGCGCCAGCGCCAGGCTCGCCGTCTCGTCCGGCAGCGCCATCGCGAGGGATTCCGCTGCGTGTTGGTTCCCAGCAGTCATGCGCGCCCTTTTAGCCGCCGCCCGATAGCGCGGCAACCGGCCGCGGCGAGCGCGCCGCCACGGGTGCCGGTCACGGCCCTCACCCCCCGGCGGCGGCTTCCCGAGCGACGGCCGGGCTCGCGGGCTCGATGGCCCCGATGCCCGGCGTCGTGGGGTCGGCCAAGGCCGGATCCTGCGGCGGCGGCGTCTTGGGGATGAAGCAGGTGACGCTGGTGCCCTCGCCGGCCCGCGAGTGCAGGCTGACCCGGCCGCCGTGCAGCTCGATCAGCCGCTTGACCAGCGCCAAGCCGAGGCCGGCGCCCGACTTGCGGCGGCCGCCGGCCCGCTCGAAGCTCTCGAAGATGCGGTCCTGGTCGTCCTCGGCGATGCCGACGCCGGTGTCGGTCACCGAGAGTTCGACGCCGTCCTCGCGGCGGCGGGCGCCGAGGGTCACGCGGCCCCCCTCGGGCGTGTATTTCAAGGCGTTCGACAGCAGATTGAACACTGCCTGCTTGAGCCGCAACTCGTCGCCGGTCTGGGCGCCGATGTCGCCGGGGCAATCGAGCGTCAGCTCGATGCCGCGATTGCGCGCCCGCTCGAAGCCGAGGTTGTAGAGGCTGTCGAGCAGCGCGCGCAGGTCGACCTCGCCGAGGTCGAGGCGCAGATAGCCCGCCTCGATCGTCGCCAGGTCGAGGATATCGTTGATCAGGGTGTGCAGGCGCTTGGAGGATTCGACGATCGCCTGGCTGTATTCCAACTGACGCTCGTTGAGCTCGCCGAAGTACTGGTTCTCGAGGATTTCGGCGAAGCCGACGATGGCGTTGAGCGGCGTGCGCAGCTCGTAGGACACGTTGGCGATGAACTCCGACTTCAGCCGGTCGGCGGTCTCGAGCGCCTCGTTGCGCTCCCGCAAGGCGCGCTCGACCCGGGTCGAGTCGGTCACGTCCAGGAAGGTAAAGAGGTTGGCGCCGTCGGGCAGCGGCACCTGCGCCCATTCGACCACCGAACCGTCGGCCCGCTCGCGGCGCCGGCCGCGCGCGTTGGGCTCGGTCGATTGGCCGACGATCCGCTCCATCGTCGCCGGCCAGTCCTCGTCGGCGACCTCGAAATAGGCGCGGGTCTCGGGAACCACCTCGCGCACGTGGGGCTCCCCGGCGAGGAACGCCTCCTTCAGGCCCCAGAGCCGCGCGTAGACCGGATTAAACAGCTTCAGCCGCCCGTCGGCGCCATAGACCGCAACCCCCTCGAAGAGATGGTCGAGGGTCTCGCGCTGCACCGCGATCAGCGTGTTGTAGGACCGCTCGAGGGCGAGACGGTCGGTGACGTCCTCGAACGACATGAGCACGCCGCCGAACGGATGGGGCGTCGCCAGCAGGCGCAGGGTCGTGCCGTCGGGCAGGTGCAGCAGGTCCTCGTGCGGCTCGATCAGGGTGCTGAACAGGCGGACCTGATCGCGCTTGTAGGCCGGGAAGTCGGATTGCTCCGGCAGGCGGCGGCGCTCGCGCAGCATCTCATGGATGTCGTTGAGATGGGGCTCGCCGCTCAGCGCCTGTTCCTCGAGGCCCCACAGCCGGGCGTAGGCGGTGTTGAAGAACTTGAGGCGCATGTCCGGGCCGAAGATGGCGATGCCGCTGCCCAGCGCCTCCAGCACCACCGCATGGGCC
This sequence comes from Kiloniellales bacterium, assembly GCA_033720555.1. GTDB lineage: Bacteria > Pseudomonadota > Alphaproteobacteria > Kiloniellales > JAKSDN01 > CALJXB01. The sequence goes on from JAWWCG010000238.1 coordinate 5,438, forward strand.
TCGACGTGACGCTTCAGCTCGCCGCGCAGATCCTCGCTCACCGTGCGGTCGAGCGCCAGGCCGGCGGTCCCGCCCGCCCCCTCGCCCGCGCCGCCTGCGCCCTGCGGCTCCCCGGCCACCTTCCTCGACAGCGGAATCTCGAACAGCTCCATCAGGCGCCGCTCGCCGCCGATCACCACGTGCAGACGCTCCGAGGCCAGCTCGCCGGTCTCCAGGGACCGTCGGGCCAGCGCGCGGCTGGCGCCCGACTGCGCCTTGCCGGGCAGCTCGGTGGCCTCGCCGAGCGCGGTCGCGGGGTCGAGGCCGACCGCCGCCGCGTAGGCGCGGTTGCAATAGGTCAGGGCCTGGTCGCCGTCGCGCCGCCAGACCGGCGTCGGCAGGGCGTCGAGGATCGCCAGGGCCCGGTCGCGCTCGGCTTCGGCCTTGGCGATCGAGGCCGCCACCTCCGCGCCGATGTTCTTCAGCTTCTGGCCGACCTGCGCCAGCTCCATGCGCGCCTCGGCCGCGCGCACCCTTTGGCGCAGCGCATAAAGCGCGGCGACGAGCACGGCGATAAAC
>JAWWCG010000239.1:0-5994 GCA_033720555.1 Kiloniellales bacterium
ACCTTGGTGACCGCCGATTCCGTCAATCCACCGCGGCCGGAGCCGACCCGACCATGCTGCGCATCAACCGTTTCGCATTACGCCCCGGACGCCCCGGACGCCCCGAACTCCCCGGATGCCTTGGGCAATCCAGCCGCCGCGGACCGATCGTCCGCCTGTTGCCGGCGTGCCTGCTCGTCCTCGCCTTGGCCGCCTGCAGCGGCGACGACGGCCCGGCCTACGTCGAGCGGCCGGTCGAGGAGCTCTACAACAGCGCGCTCAACCAGCTCTATCTGGAGAACTATCAGGAATCGGCGCGGCTGTTCGACGAAGTCGAACGCCAGCACCCCTATTCGGCCTGGGCCGCCAAGGCCCAGTTGATGGCCGCCTTCGCGCAGTACCAGGACAGCAAATACGACGAGGCCATCAACACCCTCGACCGCTTCATCCAACTGCATCCCGGCCACCAGGACATCGCCTACGCCTACTATCTGCGCGGCATCAGCTACTACGAGCAGATTTCCGACGTCGAACGCGACCAGAAGATGACCCGCCTGGCGCTGGAGAACCTGGACGAGGTGGTGCGCCGCTTCCCCGACAGCAAGTACGCCCGCGACGCCGAGTTCAAGCTGGACCTGACGCGCGACCATCTGGCCGGCAAGCACATGTCGATCGGCCGCTTCTATCTCTCCCAGCGCGACTACCTGGCGGCGATCAACCGCTTCAACATCGTCATCAAGGATTTCCAGACCACGACCCACGTGCCCGAGGCGCTGCATCGCCTGGTGGAAGCCTATCTGGCGCTGGGCGTCGTCGACGAGGCGCAGGCGAACGCCGCCGTGCTCGGCTACAATTACCCCGGCAGCGAATGGTATGCCGACAGCTACGCCCTGCTGACCGGCGTCGACGTCATGCCGGCCGACGCGGAACGGCCGGGCTGGTTCGCGCGCAGCTGGGATTCCGTGTTCTGAGGCCTGCATGCTGCATAGCCTGTCGGTCCGGAACCTGCTCCTGATCGATCGACTCGATCTGACGTTCGACACCGGACTCTGCGCGCTGACCGGGGAAACCGGGGCCGGCAAGTCGATACTGCTCGACGCGCTCGGCCTGGCGGTCGGCGGCCGGGCCGAGGCCCGCCTGCTGCGCCCGGGCGCCGAGCAGGCCGCGGTGGTCGCCGCGTTCGATGTCGCCCTTCGCCATCCGGTCCGCGAGCGCCTGGCCGAACACGGGATCGATCTCGCCGACGAGCCGTCCCTGATCCTGCGCCGCACCCTTGGCGCCGACGGGCGCAGTCGCGCCTTCGTCAACGACCAGCCGGTCGCCGTCGGCCTGCTGCGCGACCTGGGCGGCCAACTGGTCGAGATCCAGGGCCAGTACGAGCAGCACGGCCTGCTCGACGGCGCGCGCCACCGCGTCCTGCTCGACGCCTTCGGCGCTCTCGGCAAGGCCGCCGGGGAGACGGCGCGCCTGTGGCAGGCCTGGCAAGAGGCCCTGGCGCGCCACCGGGCGGCCGAGGCGGACCTGGCCAAGGCGCGCGCCGAGGAGGCCTTCCTGCGGCATGCGGTCGAGGAGCTGGCGGCGCTCGCCCCCGAGCCGGGCGAGGCCGAGGCGCTCGCCGAACAGCGCGCGCGCCTCCGGCACCGCGAGCAGCTCGTCGAGGCCCTGAACCAGGCCGAGACCGCCCTCGCCGGCCAGGACGGCGGCGCCGGCGCCGAGCAGCGGCTCGGCCAGGCGCGCCATCTGCTCGATCTGGCGGCGGCCAAGGCCGCCGGCGGCCTCGACGAGGCGATCGCCGCCCTCGACCGGGCGGCCGCGGAACTGGCCGAGGCGATCGCCGCCATGGCGGGCTTTTCCGCCGACCTCGACCTCGACGCCGGCGAGCTGGCGCGCATCGAGGACCGCTTCTTCGCCTACAAGGACCGGGCCCGCAAGCACGCGACGGAGCCCGACCGCCTGGCCGCGCTGCACCAGGACCTGGCAGACCGCCTGGCGAGCCTCGAGTCCGGCGCCGACCACCTGGGCGCCCTGGCGCGCGCCGCGGCCGACGCGCGTGGCGCCTACCTCGAGGCGGCCAAGGCCCTGAGCGCCGCCCGCCGCAAAGCCGCCAAGAAGCTCGACGCGGCCGTCAATCGAGAGCTGCCGCCGCTCAAGCTCGAAAAGGCCACCTTCGCCACCAAGGTCTCGGCCCAGGACGACGAGAACGCCTGGGGCCCGCAGGGGCTCGACAACGTCGCCTTCCAGGCCCGCACCAATCCCGGCCTGCCGTTCGGCCCCGTCGGCCGCATCGCCTCGGGCGGCGAGCTGGCGCGCTTCCTGCTCGCCATCAAGGTGGTGCTGGCCGGGCTCGGCCCGCCGACCGCCCTGGTGTTCGACGAGGTCGACAGCGGCATCGGCGGCGCCGCCGCCCATGCGGTGGGCGAGCGCCTGGCGCGGCTCGCCAAGGACCGACAGGTCCTGGTGGTCACCCATAGCCCGCAGGTGGCCGCCCGGGCCGCCCGCCACTGGCGGGTCAGCAAGCAGCAGAAGCGCGGCGAGACGACCAGCCGGGTGCGGCCTCTCGACGACGCCGAGCGCCAGGAGGAGATCGCCCGCATGCTGTCCGGCGCCGAGGTGACGGACGAAGCGCGCGCCGCCGCCGGCCGCCTCATCGGGGCCGCGTGATGGCCGCGCCCACGACCGAGGAGCAGGCGGTCGAGACCCTGTCGCCGGACCAGGCGGCCGAGGAGCTGGCGCGCCTGGCCAAGGAGATCGCCCGCCACGACCGGCTCTATTACCAGAAGGACGCGCCGGAGATCTCCGACGCCGACTACGACGCCCTCAGGCGCCGCAACGAGGCGATCGAGGCGCGCTTTCCCGAACTGGTGCGCCCCGACAGCCCGTCGCGCCGGGTCGGCGCGGCGCCGGCGCCGGGCTTCGCCAAGGTGCGCCACGCCGTGCCCATGCTGTCGCTCGCCAACGCCTTCGACGCCGAGGACATCCGGGAGTTCCACGCCCGCGTGCGGCGCTTCCTCAACCTCGGCGACGAGCCGGTCGCGCTGGTCGCCGAGCCCAAGATCGACGGCCTGTCGATCTCGCTGCGCTACGAGAACGGGCGCTTCGCGCAAGGCGCGACGCGCGGCGACGGCACCGAGGGCGAGGACGTGACCCGCAACCTGCGCACCCTCGAGGACGTGCCCAAGAGGCTCGCCGGCGACGCGCCCGAGGTGATCGAGGTGCGCGGCGAGGTCTACATGTCCCGGCCCGCCTTTCTCAAGCTGAACGAGGACCAGGAGGCGGCCGGCGGCAAGATCTTCGCCAACCCGCGCAACGCCGCCGCCGGCAGCCTGCGTCAGCTCGATTCCCGCGTCACCGCGAGCCGCCCGCTGGCGCTCTTCGCCTATGCCATGGGCGAGGTCACGGGCGCTGTCGGGGCCACCCACTGGGAGTTCCTCGAGCGCCTGCGCCATTGGGGCTTCCCGACCAACCCGCTGGCCCGTCTCTGCGACAGCGTCGAGGACGCGCTCGCCTTCTACCAGGAGATCCTCGGCCAGCGCGCCGAGCTGCCCTACGACATCGACGGCATCGTCTTCAAGGTGAACCGCTTCGACTGGCAGGAGCGCCTCGGCTTCGTCAGCCGGGCGCCGCGCTGGGCGATCGCCCACAAGTTTCCCGCCGAGCAGGTCCAAACCCGGCTGGAGCGGATCGCCATTCAGGTCGGGCGGACCGGCGCCCTGACGCCGGTCGCCGAGCTGACGCCGGTCACGGTCGGCGGCGTCGTGGTCGCCCGCGCGACCCTGCACAACGAGGACGAGATCGCCCGCAAGGACATCCGCGAAGGCGACCTGGTGGTGGTCCAGCGGGCCGGCGACGTCATCCCGCAGGTGGTCGAGGTGGTCAAGGAAGCCGGCCGCAAGCGCAAGCCGCCCTACCGCTTTCCCGAAGTCTGCCCGGTCTGCGGCAGCTCCGCCGTGCGCGAGCCCGGCGCGGCGGTCAGGCGCTGCACCGGCGGCCTGATCTGCCCGGCCCAGGCGGTCGAGCGCCTGCGCCACTTCGTCTCCCGCGACGCCTTCGACATCGAGGGGCTCGGCGACAAGCACATCCGCGCCTTCTTCGAGGACGGCCTGCTGAAGAGCCCGGTGGACCTGTTCCGGCTGCGCGAGACCGACGAGGCGGCCGAGACCAAGCTCGCCGACCGGGACGGCTGGGGCGAGACCTCGGCGCGCAAGCTGTTCGACGCGATCGACGCCCGGCGACGGATGCCCCTCGACCGGCTGATCTACGCCCTCGGCATCCGCCAGGTCGGCCAGGCGACCGCCAAGCTCTTGGCCCGCAATTACGGCACCTTCGAGGCCTGGCGTGCCGCCATGGCGGCGGCCGCCAAGGAGAACGGCGACGAGTCCAGCGGCGCCTACGCCGATCTCGTCAACATCGACCAGATCGGCCCGTCGGTGGCGGCGGACCTCGTCGCCTTCATGGCCGAACCCCACAACCGGGAGGTCCTCGACGAGCTGGCGAAGCTGCTCGAGATCGAGCCCGTCGCCGCGCCGGCGCGCGCCGATTCGCCGGTCGCCGGCAAGACCGTGGTCTTCACCGGCGCACTCGGGACCATGAGCCGCGGCGAGGCCAAGGCGCGGGCCGAGGCGCTGGGCGCCAAGGTCGCCGGCTCGGTCTCCAAGAAGACCGACTTCGTGGTGGTCGGCGCCGACGCCGGCTCCAAGGCCCGCAAGGCGGCAGAGCTGGGCGTCGAAACGCTGAGCGAAGAGGACTGGCTGGCGCTGATCGGGCAAGGTGCTGCGTGAGCGAGGGCGCGCCATGACCGGCCCGCCGGTGAGCTTGTCCGACATCGAGGCCGCGGCGCGCCGCATCGCCGGCCGGGTGCGCCGCACGCCGACGATCGCTGCCGCGCCGCTGGCGGCGCCGCCCGGGCCGTTCGAGCTGTTCCTCAAGCTGGAAAACCTGCAGGTCACCGGTTCGTTCAAGCCGCGCGGCGCCACCAACTGCCTGCTGCAGCTCGACCCTGCGCTCGTCGCCCGCGGCGTGATCACCGCCTCCGGCGGCAACCACGGCCTGGCGGTCGCCTACGCCGCCCGCCGGGCCGGGGCGCCGGCGGTCATCTACCTGCCCGCGGGGACGCCGCGGGACAAGGCGGAGAGGCTCGCCGCCCTGGGCGCCGAGGTGGCGATCGAGGGCGCGGTCTGGGACGAGGCGAACCGGGCGGCCCTGGCGCGGGCCGAGCGGGACGGCCTCGCCTACCTGCATCCCTTCGCCGATCCGCGGGTGATCGCCGGCCAGGGCACCGTCGGCCTCGAGATCCTCGCCGACGCGCCCGAGATCGACCACGTGATCGTCGCGATCGGCGGCGGCGGCCTGATCTCCGGCGTCGCCACCGCCGTCAAGGCCCTCGAGGCGTCGATCCGGGTGAGCGGCGTCGAGCCGGTCGGCGCCCCGACCTTGACGCGCAGCCTGGAGGCGGGCGCGCCGGTGGCCCTGCCGGAGATCGCCACCGCCGCCGGCACCCTGGCGCCGGCCCGCAGCGAGGCGATCAACCTGGAGATCGTCGCCCGCGCGGGCGACGAGACCGTCCTGGTCGCCGACGAAGCGAGGCGCGCCGCCGCCCGCTGGCTGTGGGCCGAGCTCGGCAGCGCCGCCGAGCTGTCCGGCGCCGCGGCCATGGCGGCCCTGCTGCAGGGGCGCCTCGACGTCGCCCCCGGCGCCCGGGTCTGCGCGCTGGTCTGCGGCGCCGGCCGGGACGGCTTGGATTAATCCTAACGGACGCGATTTCGCGGGTCCGGCCCATGCCGGCACCGGACGGGGCCCCGAGGACCCTCAGGCGTTCAGCGGCCGGGTCGCCTCGGCGAGCCAGGCCCGGGTCTCCGGATCGACCAGCGGGCCCAGGGTCTCGCGCACCCGGGCGTGATAGGCGTCGACCCAGGCGACCTCCTTCTCGTCCAGCAGGTCGGCGTCGATCAGCGCCCGGTCGAAGGGCGCCAGGGTGAGCGTCTCGAAGGCCAGCATGTCCTTCTCCTCGCCCGGCCG
>JAWWCG010000240.1:0-5992 GCA_033720555.1 Kiloniellales bacterium
ACTTCAGGCGCACGTCGTTCTCGTGAAGCTCGGCCACCTCGCCCCTGAGGTAGCGCCGCAGCAGGCCCATCAGCCCGTCCACCTCGGCGGGCGGCCGCTCCCAATTCTCCGACGAGAAGGCGAACACGGTGAGGTATTCCAGGCCCAGCTTGAGCGACGTGGCCACCGTGCGGCGCAGGGCCTCGACGCCGCGTCCGTGGCCGGCCAAGCGCGACAGGCCTCGAGAGCGCGCCCAGCGTCCATTGCCGTCCATGATGATGGCGACGTGCCGGGGCGGCCGTTCCGGCGAGCCTTCGGGTAGCAGCGTCATGCCTCAGACCAGTCCACGCCTCCGCCGGGCACCATTATCGGTGCATGGCAGCGATCCTTGTTTTGCCTCTCCCGGGCCGCCGGATCAATGACCTATCATGGGACGTTCGATCAAGGCGCCTTCGATATTCCGGCGCGGGATTTTTTGAGCGAGTGTCGTGTTCACGAGCGTCAAACATCTGCTCTGCCTTGCCTGTCTCTTCGTCTTCGCGACACCGACGGTCGCGGCGGCCGACTGGCAGGAGTACAGGCTCGCCGGTTTCAGCTCCTTCGACAACGGCGACTACGTCCGCGCGGCCGGACAGTTCGAACGGGCGCTCGCCATCGCCTACGAAGAGCACGCCCCGGCGCGGGAAGTCGGCGCGATCCTGGAGAACCTGGCCACCGCCTTTCTGGTCGCGGGCGAACCCAGAAACGCCTGGCGGGCGATCGAACGCTGGGACCAGCTCCTGGCCTCGTCCGTCGGCGAGCCCTGGACCGCCGAGCAGATGCACGTGCGCGACAATCTGGCCCCCCTGATCCGCGACGCCTTGGCCATGCCCGCAGCGTCGCGGGGCCTGCAGCCCCGCGCGGAAGTGGCCACCGTCTCGGACGACAGCAATTTCGCCGTCCACCTGGAATCGCTCAAGAATCAAAAGGGCGTCCAGCCCTCGTGGGCGGCGCTGCAAGAGACTTACCCATCGCTGCTCGCCGACAAGACCCTGCACGTCCGACGTGTCGACCTGGGCGATAAGGGCATCTTCTACCGGATTCTCGCGGCGCCCTTCGCCGATCCCTCGGAAGCGCAGAAGGTCTGCCGCGATCTCGAGGCCGCCGGACACTATTGCGCCGTCCTGTCCCTGGACTGAGCGCCGGGCGCCCGCTCAACCGCCATCGACGTCGCCGGCGTCATTCCGAATCTCGTTGGCGCTGCACCAGCGCGCTGATCAGCACCAAGAGGCCGGAGCCGACCATCAGGAAGAACGACACGGCGTTCAGCACCGGCGTCGAGCCCGCCTTCGCTATGCGATCGTACATGACAATCGTCAGCGGCGCCTCCGAGCCGACGAGCATGAGCGTGGTGTTGAAATTCTCGAACGACACCAGGAATGCCAGCACGAAGGCGGAGAACAGCGCCGGCGCGAGAAAGGGCAATGTGATCGTCAGCAGGACGCGCAGCCGCGTCGCGCCAAGGTTAAGTGCCGCCTCCTCGAGCGCGACGTCGAACTTGCGCAGGCGCGCGGCGATCACCAACGAGGTGATGGTGGTGAGAAACGAGAACTGACCGAGGATCACCAGGACGAGCCCCGGGCGCAGGACCGACCAGTCGTAGCCCAGATTGTCCTCCACGCCGTTGGCGATCATGCTGGCGAACACCAGGATCGAAATGCCCAGTATGACGCCGGGAATCACCAACGGAACGATCATCAGCAGGTAAAGCACGCCCTTGCCGGGAAACGACTTGCGCTCGAACAGGAATGCGTTCGACGTCCCGGCCGCCACCGATAGGGCCGAGACGATGACGCCGATCAGGAAGGAGTTCTCCAGCCCGCGCAGCAGCCGGCGGTCGTGGAACATGCCGAGCTTGGGCTCGGTATCGTTGAAGAACCAGTCGAGGGTGAAGCCGTTCCACGGCAGGGTGGGAAAAAGCGAATCGTTGAACGCGAAGATCCCGGCCGCTGCCAGAGGCGCGCCGAGATAGAGGAAGAAGACGAGCAGGTAACCGCGGTAGATCCACTGGAGCAGGCCGGAACGGGGGGCAGCGGCGTTCATGACCGTCCTACCCCTTCGCCACGGTCGAAGCGAGGTTCTGCCCCGACAGTCTCAGCCCGAGCCAGACGACGATGGACGTGAAGGCGAGCAGCAGCACGCCGAAGGTGGCGCCGGATTCCCAATTGTAGCGGGTGATGAACTGATCGTAGATCTGCTCGGTAAACCACATGCTGTTCTTGCCGCCGAGCAGGATGGGGGTCAGATAGCTGCCGGCAGTCAGCATGAAGACGATGATGCAGCCAGCGACGATGCCCGGCATGGCGTAAGGCACGACGATCCGCCGGAACACGGTGAAGCCGTTTCCGCCGAGGTTGTAGCCTGCCTCGAGCAGGGCATCGTCCATGCCGCTCAGGGTCGACACGATCGGCACGATCATGAACAGGATGACCGTATAGACGAGGCCGACGACCACGGTCGCGTCGTTGTAGAGAAACTCCACCGGCCCGTCGATCAGACCGGTGGCCTGCAACAGTTTGGACACCACGCCGGTCTCGCGCAGCAGCACGATCCAGCCGAAGGTGCGCACCAGTTCGCTCACCCAGAGCGGAATCAGGCACAGCAGGAAGAGTGCCGCCCGCGACCGGCGCCGTGCCACTTTCGCGATGTAGTAGGCGACCGGAAAGCCGATGACGAGCGCCATCGCAGTCACCAAGATGGACATGGTCGCCGTCCTGAGCAGCGTGTTCCAGTAGATCGGCTCTTTGACGAAGTCGACGTAGTTTGCGATGCCGAAGGTGTATTGACCGGGCCCGATCTTCTCCCGCAGCGAGATGAATGCGATGCCGAGCTGCGGCAGCGCGACCAAGAGGCCGATCCACAGCACGAAGGGGGCGAGGAGCAGAATCAGCGCGAGTTTGTTGGCGTTGGACTTCGGCACGGATTGCTTATCCCGCGACGGCGAAGCAGGTGCTTTGGTTCGGTGCCCAGCAGAGCTCCACCGCCTCGCCCGGCACCATCCCCGAGCTTTCGTCCATCAGCGGGACGCCGACTTCGACCAGAGCGCCGCCCGCGGTGCGCACCAGGGCGCGGCTGTTTGCGCCGTTGAACAGCAGGCTGTCGATTACGCCCTGCCGGCGGTTGTCGCCGCCGGTCGCGGCCAAGGAAATCGCCTCCGGTCGGACGAAGACCTCGACCCGTGCGCCCTCGTGCACGCCGGCGGCGCCGACAGTCGTGAGCAGCGAGCCACCGTCTTCGGTTTCGACCTTCGCCAGGCCGTCCGCGACCGTAAGGACGCGTCCCTTCCAGCGATTGCTGTCGCCCACGAAGCCGGCGACGAAGCCGGTCTTCGGGCGGTGATAGAGCTCCTGAGGTGCGCCGATCTGTTCGAATCGGCCGGCGTTCATGACCGCCACCGTGTCGGACATGACGAGGGCCTCGGACTGGTCGTGGGTGATGTAGAGGAAAGTGGTATTGAACTGGTGCTGTAGCAGCTTCAGCTCGATCTTCATGTGCTCGCGCAGCTTCAGGTCGAGGGCGCCGAGCGGCTCGTCGAGCAGCAGCACGTCGGGCTCCAGCACCATGCAGCGGGCGATGGCGATGCGCTGCATCTGGCCGCCTGAGAGCTGCGAAATTTCTTTCTCCTCTATGCCCGGCAGGCCGGTGCGTTCCAGCACATCGGCCACCTTGCGGGCGATTTCCGCGTTGTTCTCGCCGCGGCAGCGCAGGCCGTAGGCGATGTTCTCGCCGACATTCATCATGGGAAACAGGGCGAGGTGCTGGAACACCATCTTCACGTTGCGCCGGTTGGGCGGAACCGCGACCACCGAGCGTCCCTTGATCCGGATGTCGCCCCTGTCCGGCGCCTCGAAACCGGCGATCATCCGCATGAGAGTCGTCTTGCCGCAGCCCGAGGGGCCGAGGATCGAGAAGAACGACCCGCTCGGAACTTCGAAGGACACGTCGTTGACCGCGGTCAGCCGGCCGAACCGCTTGGTCACGCCGTCGCATTCGAGATCGTGCATGACATGGCCTCGATGAAAGACGGGAGCGGAGCCGCCCGGGGCGTCGATATCGCCGCCGCGCGGCTCCTCAAGACTAGGCGTCGGGCAGGCGTGCGCCTGCGCCGCTTGCGAGACCCGTCAATTCGAGGTTGCCGCCTTGATGCGCTCCAAGGCCTTGCCCTCGATGTCCTCCAATCCCGGCGGGATATTGGCGAAGAACTTCAGGTTTGCGAGATCCTCTTCGGTGAAGGCCGCCTGGACCGCCGCTTTCTTGTCCGGCGGCAGGTGCTGGATGCCGCCTTCCAAGGCGGGAATGGCGCCCGAGCTCTCGGCGATCATGGTGGCGATCTCCGGCCGCATCACGAAGTTGATCCATTTGTAGGCGGCGTCGTCCGCCTCGCCCTTGCGCGGAATCGTGAAGGTGTCGATCCAGGTGAGCGCGCCGGTCTCCGGCGGCACGAAGACGATGTTCGGATTCTCGCCGTAGAGCCGGTAGGCCGTGGAGTCCCAGGTCTCCGATGCGATCACCTCGCCTGACAGCATCAGGGCGACGAGATCGTCGCCGCCTTGCCAATAAACCTTGACGTTGTCCTTGCAGGCGATCAGAGCGTCGGCCGCCGCGTCGATGATCTTCTGGTACTTGTCGAGATCCGAGTAGGCGGCAAAGGGATCCTCGCCCATGGCGAAGGCCATGCCCAAGAGGATGGTCCGCCTGAGCCGCATCGACGTGCGGCCCTTGTATTGCGGGTCGCACAAATCCGCCCAGGACTTAAAGTCCGGCGCTTTGGTTTTGTCCGCCATGAGGCCGGACGATCCCCAGACATGGGGCACCGAATAAACCTCGCCCTCGATCGTGGTGTTCGCCTTGGTTCCCTCGAGCAGGGTGGAGGCGATCGCATCGGTATTGACCTGCGACAGGTCCATCGGCTTATAGATGTCATATTCCAGCTGCGCCGCGTGGACCCGGTCGTGGCTCGGCTGGGCCAAGTCGTAGCCCGCGCCGCCCGTCGCGCGCAGCTTGGCGACCATCTCTTCGTTATTGGAAAGGGTCACCTCGACCTTGATGTCCGGATATTCCGCTTCAAACAGTTCGACGACCTTGTCCGGCGCATAGTTGCTCCAAGTGAGCAGACGCAGCGTCGTCTCGGCCTGGGCCGCGACGGCGCCGCCGAATATCACGGCACCGAACGCAACCGCCGCGAAAAGTCCATGTCGTGTTCGTGTCATCGCCTGCCTCCCTAGCTCGACGTTATCGACCGATGCGACCGACGGTTTCGCCAGCCCGGCCCCGTTCGGCGGTCCGCTGCGCGCCCACGCCAAACCTGCCGGCTGCAAAGCTAGCACGATTGGCCGAGATTTAAGATCCGAATCGGCCTCCCGCCCCGGCCCAATTTCGCGGGCCGGCGGTACCGGACTTGCCGCCGGGGAAGCCGCGGCGATCCTCGCGGATCGAGGCGGCCGCCTTCTCGGCGATCATCATGGTCGGCGTGTCGGTGTTGCCCGAGGCGATGACCGGCCTGACCGAGGCGTCGGCGGTGGCGCCTCAGGCGGCCGGGGGCACCTCGGGCCCGGGGCCGCCATCGGGGCCGCCATCGGGGCCGCCATCGGGACCGCCATCGGGGCCGCCATTGGGACCGCCATCGGAATCACGATCCGGCCCCTTCTCGAGCGGCCAGACGAAGCCGAAGGCCAGCACGCCGTCTCCATTGTCACGCACCGGCAGGGTGAGGTCGGCGAGATAGCGGTAGGGGCGCCGAACATGGCCCAGGTCGTAGCCGCAGAAGGTCGGCCGCAGCTCGAAGAAGTTGAACCGGTCGCACTGCTTCCAGATCAGACTGGTCTCGCCGCTGGCGTGGTCGTCGACGCTGAGGCCGCGCACGTTGAAGCCGGCCACTTCCCGGTGAAACTCGCCGGCCAGGCGGATCCGGCTCTGGCGCTGCTCCTCGTTCCACTCCTCGATGTAGATGGCGCTCAACAGCCGGGGCAGCTCG
>JAWWCG010000241.1:0-5930 GCA_033720555.1 Kiloniellales bacterium
ATGCTCTCCTTGAAGGGCCAGAGGTCGAGGCTGACCGGGCCGCGATTGGCCAGCGAGAAGACGACCACCACCAGCATGAGCGGCAGGGTCACGATCCAGGACAGGCGTTTCATGGCTCTCACCGCTCCCTCGTCTTGGTCTGCCGGACTGCGCTCGCCCCCGCGCTCGCCCCCTCGCCTGCCCGATCGCAGCCGGGGCGCCGTTGCCGGGCCCGGATCATCTGGCCTCGTTCAGGCGCTCGCGAAGCTGCTTGCCGGTCTTGAAAAACGGGATCCACTTCTCGGCGACCTGCACCGCCGCGCCGGTGCGCGGGTTGCGCCCGACGCGCGCGCCGCGCTGCTTGACCGAGAACGCCCCGAACCCTCTCAGCTCCACCCGATCGCCGCGGGCCATGGCATCGGCGATCTCGTCGAAGATCGTGCTGACTATGCGCTCTACATCACGTTGATAAAGATGCGGATTGAGCTCCGCAATACGTTGAATCAACTCGGATTTCGTCATGTCGACAACCGCCCCTGATCACGTGTCGAGGATCCTCGAATGCCATCGATGCGAGCCGTCTAAAGCCTCCCGCCATTCCAGGCCGTCGGAGCCACTGCGACGGGCTCCGTTTGCAGCCTGCGGCACAGACTTTTCGCCAGCCTGAACGCCGCCCCCCTTGACAGTCGCAACCAGGGTGCCAGAGGCTCGCCCGGACGTCAAGTTTAAGTCTTTCAGATCAAACGTCTTTTTCGAATCGCGCGCGGCCGGCCCTCGGCCGCGCCCCGGTCGGCGCCGTTCGGCCCGCGCGCCCCCGCCCACAGGCCGGCAACAGACCGCCCGCGGGCCGCCCGCAGGGCGCCGTCACCGCTCCCGAATTTGAGCGGCCGGAGCGGCGCGGGCCAGCCCCCGAAGCCGCCCGCCCGGCCGGAAATCGAACGCGCGGCCCGGGATCAGGACTCCGTCTCGGCCTTCTTCGACTTGCCCTTCTTGTCGGCGTCCGCCTCCGTCTCGGCCTCTTCGGCGGTCGCCTCCTGCGCCGAGGCTTCCGCCGTCTGCTCTGGGGCTTCCGCCGTCTGCTCTGGGGCTTCCGCCTGCTCTGGGGCCTCCGCCGGGGCGTCCGCGGGCGCCGCCGCGCCGGCCTGGGCTTCGTCGTCCTTCGCCTCGGCCCCGCCGGCAGTCTCGCCGCCAGTGTCATCGCCGGTCTCGTCGCCGGTCTCGCCGGGCTTCTCCGCTTGCTTCTCCTGGGCCGCCTTGGAGATCGCCGCACCCAGGATGTCGCCCAGGCTAGCGCCGGAATCGGAAGAGCCGTAGCTGGCCATGGCCTGCTTCTCCTCCTCGATCTCGCGCTGCTTGATCGACAGGGAAATCTTGCGGCTCTTCTTGTCGACGGTGGTGATCTTGGCGTCGAGTTTCTCGCCGACGGCAAAGCGGTCCGGGCGCTGCTCGCTGCGGTCGCGGCTTAGCTCCGCCTTTCGGATGAAGCCGACCATGCCGCCCTCGCCGCCGACCAGGACCTCGATGCCGCCGTCCGTGACCTGGTGCACGGTGCAGGTGACGACGGCGCCCTTCCTCATGGTGTCGAGGGACGCGCCGAAGGGGTCGTCGCTCAATTGCTTGACGCCGAGGCTGATGCGCTCCTTATCGACGTCGACGTCGAGCACCTTCACCTTCAGCATGTCGCCCTTGGCGTAGTCCTTCACCGCCTCCTCGCCGGAGCGGTTCCAGTCCAGATCCGAGAGGTGCACCATGCCGTCGATCTCGCCGGGCAGGCCGACGAACAGCCCGAACTCGGTGATGTTCTTGATCTCGCCCTCGAGCTCGCTGCCCGCCGGGTAGCTCTCGAGGAAAGCATCCCAGGGATTGGCCAGGCACTGCTTGAGGCCAAGGCTGATGCGCCGCTTCTGCTCGTCGACGTCCAGTACCATGACCTCGACCTCCTGGCTGGTCGAGACGATCTTGCCGGGGTGGACGTTCTTCTTGGTCCAGCTCATCTCGGAGACGTGCACCAGGCCCTCGATGCCCGGCTCGAGCTCGACGAAGGCGCCGTAGTCGGTGATGTTGGTGACCCGACCCTTCAGCTTGACGCCGATCGGATACTTCGCGGCGACGCCCTCCCAGGGGTCGGCCTCCAACTGCTTCATGCCGAGGCTGATGCGCTGGGTCTCCGCGTTGAAGCGGATCACCTGGACGTCGACCTGCTGGCCGATCGAAAGCGCCTCGCTCGGGTGATTGATGCGCTTCCAGGAGATGTCGGTCACGTGCAGCAGGCCGTCGACGCCGCCCAGGTCGACGAAGGCGCCGTATTCCGTGATGTTCTTCACCACGCCCTGGAGGACCTGGCCCTCCTTCAGGCTGGCGACCAGCTCCGAGCGCTGCTCGGCGCGGGTTTCCTCCAGCACCGCGCGGCGGGAGACCACGATGTTGCCCCGCGAGCGGTCCATCTTGAGGATTTGGAAGGGCTGGGGCGAGCCCATCAGCGGCCCGACGTCGCGCACCGGGCGGATGTCCACCTGACTGCCGGGCAGGAAGGCGACGGCCCCGGAGAGGTCGACGGTGAACCCGCCCTTGACCCGGCCGAAGATGACGCCGGTCACCCGCTCGTTCTTCTCGAAGGCCTTCTCGAGCTGCACCCAGGCTTCCTCGCGCTTGGCTTTCTCGCGCGACAGAACGGCCTCGCCGTTCTTGTTCTCGATGCGCTCGAGGAAGACCTCGACCTCGTCGCCCGGCGCCACCTCGGCGCGCTGGCCGCCCTGGGCGAACTCCTTCAGCGCGACACGGCCCTCGGACTTGAGGCCGACGTCGACCACCGCGATGTCGCCCTCGACGGCGACCACGGTGCCCTTGAGGACCGAGCCCTCGAGGCGCTCGATGGAGCCCAGCGACTCGTCGAGCAGGGCGGCGAAATTCTCCTTGGAGACTGCGGGGGAGGCCCCAGGGGCTGTATTGGGGGAGCTATCGGACGCTTGCGCGGTGGCTTCGGTGGCTTCAGCCATGATCGGTGTGATCCTTTCTCGGTTCGTCGCGGCCGGCCGGTTGTCTCCGGCGGTCTTCCCGGGCCTCGCCGGGCGGGTTGCACGGTTCAGCGGCGGCGCGAGCGCTCACGGCTCGGCGAGACGCGATTGCACGATCGCCCACACCGCGTCGAAGACGGCGTCGCTGTCCATCTCCGTCGTGTCCAGAACGATCGCCTCTTCCGCCGGCCTCAGCGGCGCCGCCGCACGCCCGCTGTCGCGGGCATCTCGGTCCCGCATTTCTTGCAGGACGCGCGGGTATATAGCGTTCTCGCCCCGCTCCTGCAACTCCTTCAAGCGCCGCGCGGCCCGGGCCTCGAGGCTGGCGGTCAGGAAGACCTTCACCTCGGCCTCGGGGCAGACCACCGTGGCGATGTCGCGGCCGTCGAGCACGGCGCCGGCCTTGCCGTCCGGCGGCGAGGCGGCGAAGCGGCGCTGGAACGCCAGCAGGCGGGCGCGCACCTCGGCCTCCGCCGCGACCTCGGAGGCGGCCTGCGCGACCGCCTCGGACCTGAGATCCGCCCGTTCCAGGTCGGCGGGCTCCAGCTCCGCCGCCGCTCGTTCGGCGGCCAAGGGGTCGCCGGGCGCGCGGCCCTCCGCCAGCAGCCTGGCGCCGACCGCCCGGTACAGCAGGCCGGTGTCCAGATAGGCGAAGTCGAGCGCGGCGGCGAGGCGCCGGGCCAGCGTCCCCTTGCCGGCGGCCGAGGGCCCGTCGATGGCGACGATCACGGGGAGCCGGGCCCGCGCGCTCAGCCGGCCGCCGGAGCGGCCGCGATCTGCGCGCCGAGGCCGGCCATCGCGCCGGCGAAATCCGGGAACGAGGTTTCGATCGGCCGATCGTCGTCGACGGCGACCGGCCGCGCGCTGGCGAGGCCCAGAACCAGGAAGCTCATGGCAATGCGGTGGTCGAGCTCGCTCGCCACCGTGGCGCCGCCGGGCGGCGGCCCCCCGACGCCGTGCACCGTGAGGCTGTCCGGGCCTTCCTCGACCGCGACCCCGCAGGCCGCCAGGCCGCGGGCGACGGCGGCCAAGCGGTCGCTTTCCTTGACCCTGAGCTCGGCCAGTCCGCGCATGACCGTGGTGCCGCGGGCGCAGGCGGCGGCGACCGCGAGAATCGGATACTCGTCGATCATCGACGGCGCGCGCTCGGCCGGCACCTCGACGCCGACCAAAGCGCTGCTGGCGGCCCGCAGATCGCCGATCGGCTCGCCGCTCTCCTCGCGGGCGTTCTCGACCTCGATCCGGGCGCCCATCTCCTTGAGGGTCGCGAGCAGGCCGGTGCGCAGCGGGTTCAATGAGAGGCCCGGCAGGCTGATCGCGGATCCCGGGGTGATCAGCGCAGCGACCAGCGGAAACGCGGCCGAGGAGGGATCGCCCGGCACGCGGACCGCGCGGGCGGCCAGCTCCGGCTGGCCGGTCAGACGGATGCGGCGGCAGCCGTCCTCGTCGCGCACCTCGAGCGTCGCGCCGAAATGGCGCATCAGGCGTTCGCTGTGGTCCCGCGTCGCGGCGGTCTCGATCACCTCGGTGGCGCCCGGCGCGCCGAGGCCGGCCAGCAGCACGGCCGACTTGACCTGCGCCGAGGGCACCGGCAGCCGGTAGCTCACCGGCCGCAGGCGGTCGCTGCCGGTGATGGCGAGCGGCAGGCGCCCGCCCTCGCGCGCCTCGATGCGGGCGCCCATCATGGCGAGCGGCTCGGCGACCCGGCCCATCGGCCGGCGCACCAGGGAGGCGTCGCCGGTCAGGGTCGCGGTCATCGGGTGGGCGGCGAGGATGCCCATGAGCAGCCGCACGCCGGTGCCGGAATTGCCGAGGTCGAGCACCTCTTGCGGCTCACGCAGGCCGCCGACGCCGCGCCCCCAGACGCGCCACCGCCCGTCATCGTCGCGCGCGATCTCGGCGCCGAGCGCGCGCAGCGCCGCGGCGGTCCGCATCACGTCCTCGCCCTCGAGCAGCCCGTCGATGGCGCTCTCGCCCACCGCCAGCGCCGCCAGCATGAGCGCGCGGTGCGAGATCGACTTGTCGCCGGGCGTGGAGAGGCTGCCGGCGAGGCCTTCGCTGGGCTGTGCGGTCAAGGACGCCATGGCCGAAAATCGGTCCCCCAGGGGTCTCTCGGAACGGATCGCGGAACGGGTCGCGGACCCGCGCTGCTGCCCCCTGTAGCATAGGCGCGCGCCCGCTGAACAGCTTGGAAAAAGCCGCCGGCCGGGCGACGCTCCGGGAAATCGAACGACCGGCCCAATTTGCTTTTGACAGCGCTCCCAACCCATGGCAAACGCTGCCGTCGATTGCCGGCCAACAGCCGTCGGGGGACGTGTCGTGTCGAAACCGGAATGGGGCGTCAAGCGTCTTTGCCAGAATTGCGGGACCAAGTTCTACGATCTCAAGCGCACGCTGTTGAGCTGCCCCAGTTGTGGCGCCGAGGTCGAGCGGGACAGTCCTCTCAAGAACCGGCGCACGCGCGGCGCCGCGCCCAAGCCCGCGCCCCAGGCGGCGCCCAAGAAGCCGCGCGCGGCCGAGACCGATGACGACGGCGAGGACGCCGAGGATCTCGAGGATACGGATCTCGGCGACACGGACGTCGACGACGATCTCGGCGACGAGGCCGACGACGACCTGATGGAGGACACCTCCGAGCTCGGCGACGACGACGACATGAGCGACGTGGTCTCGAGCTCGGACAAGGACGACGACGAGCGCTGAGCGCAGCGAGCGCCCGGCCGGCGGAACCGGCCGCCGGAACCAGCCGGCGGTCGCTGGTGGGGGCCGGCGGAACGCCGGTGACGGGCCGGTGACGGGCCGGTGGACGGCCGATTTTTCGCTTGCCTTGTCCAGCCGCCGGGACCTAAGGTCCAGCCGCGTTCGCCGCGGACCAGTGTCGGCTGCGGCACGCGACATCCCAACGGCGGCGACGCCGCCGCACGTGCCGAGAGTGCC
>JAWWCG010000242.1:0-5930 GCA_033720555.1 Kiloniellales bacterium
CCGCTGACCCGCCTCAGGGCGAGCGAGGGCATGTACAGCCAGGGCGCCGCGTAGTCTTCGCCGGTGCCGGTGCCGGTGCTAGTGCCGGTGCCGCTCGCGCTCACGACGGCGCTCCGCGCAGCCGCGCGATGTTGTCGGCATAGCTGCCGGCGCCGTCCTTGAAGGTGGCGGTGCCGGCGACCAGCAGGTCGGCGCCGGCGGCGACCGCCTCGGGCGCGGTCTCGAAGTTGATGCCGCCGTCCACCTCCAGGTCGATGGCGCGGCCGCTGGCGTCGATCATCTCCCGGAGGGCTTTCAGCTTCGACAGCGCGCCGGGAATGAAGCTCTGGCCGCCGAAGCCGGGGTTGACGCTCATCACCAGGATCAGATCGGCCAGCTCCAGCAGCGGTTCGACGAGGCCCGCCGGCGTCCCCGGATTGAGCGAGACCCCGGCTTTCTTGCCCAGCGACTTGATGTGCTGGAGGCTGCGGTGGATATGGGGCCCCGCCTCCGGGTGCACCGTCAGGATGTCGGCGCCGGCCTCGGCGAAGGCGGGCAGCAGGGGATCGACCGGCTGTATCATGAGGTGCACGTCGAACGGCAGCTTGGTGTGCGGCCGCAAATCGCGGATCACCTCCGGCCCGATGGTCAGGTTGGGAACGAAATGCCCGTCCATGACGTCGATATGGATCAGGTCCGCGCCGGCGGCTTCCAGCGCGCGGACCTCTTCGCCAAGCCTGGCGAAGTCTCCGGCGAGAATCGAGGGGGCGACGCGAATCGGCTGCTGCATAAGGGCCTTAGGTATCAGCATGCTTGACCGCCCGCAAGCCGGGAGCGGGGCGCGGCGGCGGCCGCCCGGAATCGGATCGGAGTGGGATCAGAGGCGCCGCAGGCGACAGGCGTAGAAGCCGTCGAGGCCGCCCAGCTCGGCGAGCTGCGAGGGCAGGCAGCGCAGCTCGCCCGCGGCGGTGATCAGCTCGTCGAGGCCGCCGACCTCGTGGCCGGCGATCGGCGCGCGCGCGAACGGCGCGCCGCCGTCGAGCAAGGCGGCGATGCGCGCCGGCCCCTCCTCCGGCAGCAGCGAGCAGGTGGCGAAGACCAAGAGGCCGCCGGGCGCGAGCATGGCGCTCGCCGCCGCCAGCAGCCGATCCTGCAGCGCCGCGAGCGGCGCGATCCGCCTCGGGCCCTTGAGCCAGGCGACGTCGGGATGGCGGCGCAGGGTGCCGGTGGCGCTGCACGGCGCGTCGAGCAGGACGGCGGAAACCGGCGTCGGCGGCCGCCACGCCGTCGCGTCGGCCTCGACGGTCGCCGCCGGCAGGGCGAGCCGGTCGAGGTTCCGCGACAGGCGCTCGAGGCGCGCGGCGTCGCGCTCGACGGCGATCACCTCGGCGCCGGCGGCGGCGAGCTGCGCCGTCTTGCCGCCGGGCGCGGCGCAGAGATCGACGACAGTCCGGCCGGCGGGGTCCGGGATCAGCCGGGCCGGCAAGCCGGCGGCGGCGTCCTGGACCCACCAGGCGCCCTCCCGGTAGCCGGCGAGCTTGGCGACGTCGCCCTGGCCGGGGGCGAGCCTGAGCCCGCCGGTCGGCAGGACCCGCGCCCCCAGGCGCGCCGCCCAGTCGGCGGCGGCGCTCGGATCCTTGAGGGTCAGGTCGAGGGGCGGCTCGGCCAGGTGCGCCCGGGCGACGGCCGAGGCGGTCGCCTCGCCGTAGGCGGCCACGAGGGCGTCCCACAGCCAGGCCGGGGTGTTGAGGCGGCCGGCCTCGCCCGAGGCCTCCTGTTCGGCGATCGCCGGCCGCAGCTCCCGGTCGGCTCGTCTGAGCACGGCGTTGACCAGACCGCGGTGGCCGGCGAAGCCGGCCTGGGCCGCCAGTCGCACCGAGGTGTCGACCGCGGCGTGGGCCGGCGTGTCGAGGAACAGGATCTGGCAGAGGCCGAGGCGCAGCACTTGGCGCAGCCGCTCGAGCCGAGGCTTCAGCGGCCGCGCCAGCAGGCCGGCGAGCGTGGCGTCGAGCTGGCCCAGCCGGCGCAGGCTGGTGGCGACCAGGTGGCGCGCGAAGGCGCGGTCGCGGGCGTCCAGGGCGGACAGTTTCCCGTGCTCCCGCAGGGCCTCGTCGAGGGGCCTGCGCCGTTCCAGGACCTCGCCCAGGAGGTCGACGGCCACCGCCCGCGCGTCGAGCCCGGCCCTCACCCCCAGGGTCGCGGCGCCTGGCCCATCTCGGCCGCCTGGCGGCGCAGCCGCGCCACCCGCTCGGCGGTGCTGGGATGGGTGGTGAACAGCCCGTCCACCTTGTGGGCGTGCAGCGGGTTGACGATGAAGAGGTGGGCCGTGGCCGGATTGCGCTCGGCCGCCTGGTTGTCGACCGACTTGGCGGCCGCCGAGATCTTCTCCAGGGCGGAGGCCAGCCACAGCGGTCGGCCGCAGATCTCGGCGCCGACCCGGTCGGCCTCGTATTCCCGGGCCCGGCTGATCGCCATCTGCACCAGCATGGCGGCGAGCGGCGCCAGGATGGCGACCAGCAGCACGCCGACGATGCCGAGCGGATTGTTGCGGTTGCCGCCGAGGCCGCCGAAGAACAGCCCGAAGTTGGCCAGCATGGAGATCGCGCCGGCCAGCGTCGCCGTCACCGTCATGGTGAGCGTGTCGCGGTTCTTCACGTGGGCGAGCTCGTGGGCGAGCACCCCGGCCGTCTCCTCGGAGTCGAGCCGGCGCAACAGGCCCCGGGTGACCGCGACCGCGGCGTTGTCCGGATTGCGCCCGGTGGCGAAGGCGTTGGGCTGATCGTTCTCGATGACGTAGACCTTGGGCATGGGCAGCTCGGCCTGGTCGGCCAATTGCCGCACCAGCCCGACCAGCGCCGGCGCCTCGCGCTCGCTCACCTGGCGCGCGCCGTACATGCGCAGCACCACCTTGTCGGAGTTCCAATAGGCGAAGGCGTTCATGGCGAGCGCCAGGCCGAAGGCGATGATCAGCCCGCCCTCGCCGCCGATCAGGAACCCGACCGCGAGGAAGAGGCCGGTCAGGCCGGCCAGCAGGATGCCCGTGCGCAAGGTGTTCATGAGCCTTCGTCGGTCCCCAGATTTCGCCTCCGGTTTCGCCTCTGGTGAAGTGGGCGGTGGGCGCGCCCGCGTCAAGCCTGCCGGCGGCGCTCTTGGCAGCGTCCCATCGTCATGCCATATCTGAAAAATGACGCGCGTTTTCAAAATGTACCGCGCCGGCCCGGGGCGCGCCGGCGTTACCCCCCTGGGCGAGGGGCCCCAGGTGCGCCAGGGGCCTCAGGTGCGCCAGGGGCCGGAGGACCACGGGCCGGGGCGCGCGGGACGCGGCGCGGCGCAGCCGGACAAGAAAGCCGCGCCGCCGCCCGACGGGAAAACCGCACCGGTCAAGGAAATCGGCGGCCCCGCGGGCCCGGAGCCGACCCGCTACGGCGATTGGGAACGCAACGGCATCTGCTACGACTTTTAAGCGTATAACTCTCCAAACACTCTCTGAAGCCGAACCCCCTGGCGCGTTCGCGGCCATGGCCGAGAGCCGCGCATCTCCGGGAAATTCTATATATGTTCTTGAAGCGTTCCCAATAAACGCCTATCGTGGATTACACTCATTCAGGGAATTACTATGTCGGCAAGCTCGCGTGCTCGCGGTTCCGGCGCCCTCGGCCTGGCGTGCGTTCTGCTGCTCGCGGCCGGGCCGGAAAACCAAACGGCCGCCGCCGAAGCGAGCCCCGCCGGGCCGGTGCCGGCGGTGGTCGAGGCGGTGGTCGACGGCGACACCCTCAGGGTGCGCGCGCGCATCTGGCTCGACCAGGAGGTGACGACCTCGGTGCGCCTGGCCGGGATCGACGCGCCGGAGATCGCCGGCGCCTGCCCGCGGGAGCGGGCGCTCGCGCGCCGGGCCCGCGAGTTCGTCGCCCGCCGCCTGGAGACCGGCCGCAACGATGCGCCGACGGTCCGGCTGCGGGAGGTGCGCTACGGCAAGTACGCCCGGCGGGTCGTGGCGCGGGTCGAGACCGCCGACGGCCTCGACCTGGGCGCGGCCCTGCTGGCCGCCGGCCTGGCGCAAGCCTACGACGGCCGCCGCCGGCCGGCCTGGTGCGACTAGATCCGAGGGCCGCGCCTTTTTGGAATTCAGGGCGCGCCATGACGGCGCTCACCACAGAGATACCGAGCGCACCGAGGGCACCAAGGGGGGACGGAGCCGCGCCATTCAAAATGAGACGGGGGCGTGGGTAAACCTGGGCCCGGGAGGGCTTCGTAACTCTACTCTCTCTCTGTGTCTCCGTGGCTCCGCGGCGCTCAGTCGGCGGCGCGGCGGGCGAACGCCACGTAGAGGCCGAGCCCGATCAGGATCGAGCCGGCGAGCCACGCCTGCAGGCGGCGGGCGACGGGCGAGGCCGACAGGAGCCGCGCCGCCCGCGCGGACAGCAGCGCGACCATGGCGTCGCACGGCAGCGCGGTCGCCGTCACGATCAGGCCCAGCACCAGGAGCTGCGGCGCGAGCGGGCCGGCGGCGACGTCGGCGAACTGCGGCAGGAAGGCGAGGAAGAACAGCGCCGTCTTGGGGTTCAGCAGCTCGACCAGGCTGCTTTCCAGGAAGATCTTGCGCCGGGGGCGCGGCGGCGCGGCGGCGACCGCCCCCGGATGCGGCCGCGGCGAGACGAGGTAGCTCAGGCCGAGGTAGACCAGGTAGCCGGCGCCGGCCAGCTTGAGAAGCGTATAGGCGAGCGGCGAGTAAACGAACACCGCCGACAGGCCGAGCGCGGCGGCCGCGACGTGGCCCAGACTGCCGGCGGCGAGCCCGCCGGCGGCGATCAGCCCGGCCGGGGCGCCCTGGGCGAGGCTGCGGGACAGCACGTAGAAGTTGGACGGACCGGGCGACAGGTTCATGACCAAGGCGGCCGCGGCGAACACCAGCAGGGTCTCGGCGCTCGGCACGTCAGGCCCCGCGCCGGCGGGCCATCGTCGCCGCGAGGCTTTCGCGCTGGCGGCCCTGGTCGTCGAAGTTGGCGGGGTCCAGCCAGGCCTCGAAGGCCGCGCGCACCGCCGGCCAATCTCGGTCGATGATGGCGTACCAGGCGGTGTCCCGGTTGCGGCCCTTATAGAGGGTGGCCTGGCGGAAGACCCCCTCGAAGCGGAAGCCGAGGCGCTCGGCCGCCCGGCGCGAGGCGGCGTTGAGGGCGTCGCACTTCCATTCGTAGCGCCGGTAGCCGAGCTCGTCGAAGACCCGGCGCATCATGAGGTACATGGCCTCGCTCGCCGCCGTCGTGCGCTGCAGGCGCGGCGCGAGGTTGATGTGGCCGACCTCGATCACCCCGATCGGCGGATCGATCCTGAGGTAGCTGGCGACGCCAGCCGCCGTGCCCGGGGCCGTGCCCGGAGCCGCGGCGGCGCCCGTATCGGTAACCGTATCAGTGCCGGTGTCGATGATGGCGTGGAACAGCGGGTCGTCGCCCAGGCAGGTCGCGTCCATCCACGCGCGGTAGTCGGCGAGGGTGGCGAACGGCCCATAGGCCAGATAGGTCCAGATGCGGTTCTCCGCGTCCGCCAGGTTGGCGCGGTGGAGGGCGGCGGCGTGGCGCTCGGGGTCGAGCGGCTCGACCCGGCAGGTGCGCCCGACCAGGGCGGTGCGCGGCGGCGCCTGGCAGCCGCGCCAGTTCTCGACCGGCGCGCCGATCGGCTGGCCGAGCGCGTTGCACCGCACCGGCTCGCACGGGGACCCGGGCAAACTCCCGGGCGGACTCCCGGGCGCGCGCGCGGCGGGCTCGCGGCTCACGCCCCGGCCTCCAGCGCCGCGCGCATCCGGCGGCCGGTCTCGCGGACGAGCGGCGCCGGCGAGGCCTCGAGCCGCGCCGCGGCATGGGCCGCCTGGGCCGGCGTGCGGTTCTGGCTGAGCTTGGCCTTGGCCTCGACTCGGGTGACCGCGATCTCGAAGGCGAAGACGCCGCGCAGCATGC
>JAWWCG010000243.1:0-5906 GCA_033720555.1 Kiloniellales bacterium
AGCACCTCCGACACGGCGGCTGGGGAGCCCAAGGAAAATTGGCATGTCCGAAAGGAACGCTACCTCCGGCACCTTCGCGAGGTCGATCGCGACACGCTGCTCGTCTCCTTGGCGGACAAGGTGCACAACGCCCGATCCATCCTTCGCGACCTGCGCAAGAAAGACATCGGCGAACGGGTATGGCAGAGGTTCAGTCAACCCAAGGACCGGACGATCTGGTACTACGACCAGCTTGCCGGGACTTTCAAGGACGTTCTGCCCGGCCAGTTGGCCGACGAGCTGGGCGAAATTGTCGAGGTCTTGAAACGCTCGGACTGACCAGGGGCGCCGTCCTCGAGCGCAGCCGACGCGGCGCCCCTTGCGAACCGCGCCGGGCTCTGATCTGAGGTAGAGGCCCGGCATCGGCCCGACGCGCGGCGCCCCGGCCGGACCCGCTCCTCGCGACATGGCACGGCCGATGAGCGGCCTGCGCGAAATGCAATCCGCGCGCGAGGACTGTTCGGCCGTTCTGGGCGCGTTTTCTCGCCGCCACGCCGGGCCCGGCCAAGCGCGCGCCGGCTCGTGCGCGCGGGCGGCGACGGGACGAGATAGCGCTCGTCTCGGGGCCGTTCCCGCAACGGCCGTTGCGGCATCGTCCCAAGCTTCCGGTCGCTAAGGCTTTGACGTGACGACCCGTCCCTGGCGTGACGACCAGTCCCTGGCGAGCCCCGAATGATGCGGCGGCCTGGCCGGGCGCGGCGGCGAAGTGGGCGAGGTCGGGGTCTCGGGCCGTCCGGGGCGATGAGGCGCGGAAAAAACCGCCGGCAACCTGGCCATTGTTTGAGATTTCGCTTACTTTTCCGGGCCTAGGATCCTCCGGCACCCCCACGCCTTCCTAAGGTTGTGTTCACGTCGGCGCAGGAGGCGGAGAGACGTGGCGCCGTTTTGCGTCCATCGCGGGAGCCGTGGCTTGCCGCGTGTCGAGACCTCGTAGAGCGAGAACCGCCGCCATGGTTCAGATCGACAATCCGATTCTCAACTCGCCCTTCGCGGAGCCCTCGCGTCATTGGCAATTGGATGCTGACGGCAACCCCACCGGCAATCCCGCCGAGGGACGGCGAGCCAGCGCCTACGTCGTTCCGATCCCGAAGCCGAGAAAGAAGAAGGCCGATCAAGCGGAGCTGGAGCTCGAAGGCGCCGCGGGGGCCGAGGTCACCCCCAACGACTTCATCAACGAGGTTCGCGGATACGTCGAGCGCTGGCGCGCGCTGCCGCCCGGTCAATGGGGGGTGAGCCACGAGACGGCTCGGCTGCTTCAGCACTGGCGATCAGGGGCGCCGACCCCGCCGCTGTTCTTCTGCCAGCTCGAAGCCGTCGAGACGCTCATATGGCTCGCGGAGGTGGCGCCGAAGATGGGGCGCAACGACCTGCGCGACCGCCTGAGGCAATTCAACGCGGAGGCCAATCCCGGCCTCTACCGAGTCGCCTGCAAGATGGCGACGGGCTCCGGCAAGACCACGGTCATGGCGATGCTGATCGCCTGGCAGTGCCTGAACGCGACGCGGCACCGGGGCGGCAACTTCTCCGACGCCTTCCTGATCGTCTGCCCCGGCATCACCATTCGCGACCGGCTGCGCGTGCTCCTGCCCAGCGACCCCGAGAATTACTACGAGACGAGGGGCATCGTCCCCGACGATATGCTGGAGGACGTCCGCAGGGCGCGAATCGTCATCACCAACTATCACGCCTTCAAGCTGCGCGAGACCCTCAAGGTGCCGAAATACAGCCGTCAGGTCCTGGAAGGCCGCTCCGGCAAGCTGCGCACCACCGAAACCGAAGGGCAGATGCTGCAGCGGGTCTGTTCCGAGCTTCTCGGCCGCAAGAACGTGGTGGTGATCAACGACGAGGCCCACCACTGCTACCGGCACAAGACGGAGGACGACGAGGCCAAGCTGGAGGCGGAGGAGCGCGAGGAAGCCAAGCGCAACGAAGAGGCCGCGCGGCTATGGATCAGCGGCATCGAGGCCCTGGCCAGGAAGGTCCGCGTCCGCACGGTCTACGACCTCTCGGCGACGCCCTTCTTCCTGCGCGGCTCCGGCTACCCGGAGGGCTTGCTCTTTCCCTGGGTGGTCTCGGACTTCTCGCTGATGGACGCCATCGAGTGCGGCATCGTGAAGATTCCGCGTGTGCCGGTCTCGGACGACACGCTGGCGGCCGAGATGCCCGTCTGGCGGCACCTCTGGCCGCACATCAAGGACAAGGGCCTGCCGATCAAGGGACGCGGCAAGCAGAAGAAGCAGGCCCAGGGCCTGGACCCGGAGAAACTGCCCGTCAAGCTGACCGGGGCGCTCCAGGCCCTCTACAGCCACTACAAGAAGGTCTACGACAATTGGGTCGAGGCGTTCGGCGAGGTCGGCCTCGCGATGCCGCCGGTCTTCATCGTGGTGTGTCAGAACACCAGCATCTCCAAGCTGGTCTATGACTACATCGCCGGCTACGAGCGCACCGAGGCGACGCCTCAGGGCGAAGAGATCGCGGTCTCGGTGCCGGGCAAGCTCGAGCTATTCAGCAACTACCAGGACGGCAAGCGCCTGGCGCGCCCCCGCACGCTCTTGATCGACAGCGAGCAGCTCGACAGCGGCGAGGCGCTCAGTCCCGATTTCAAGAAACTGGCGGGCCCGGAGATCGAGACCTTCAAGGGCGAGCTCGCCATGCGCTTCGGCCAGGGCCACGTCGAGAAGATCCGGGACGAGGACCTGCTGCGGGAGGTGATGAACACCGTCGGCAAGCCGGGCAAGCTGGGCGAGAGCATTCGCTGCGTCGTCTCCGTCTCGATGCTGACCGAGGGCTGGGACGCCAACACCGTCACCCATATTCTCGGCATTCGCGCCTTCGGCACCCAGCTCCTCTGCGAGCAGGTGGTGGGGCGCGGCCTGCGCCGGGTGTCCTACGACCCGGACGACGACGGCATGTTCGAGCCGGAATACGCCGATATCCTCGGCATCCCCTTCACCTTCATGGCCGAGGGCAAGGGCGGCGGCTTCAAGCCGCCGAAGCCGACGACGCGCGTTCACGCGGTCGAGGAGAGGGCGGAGCGGGACCCAATCCTCGAAATCCGCTATCCCCGGGTCCAGGGCTACCGGGTGACGCTGCCGAGCGACCGCCTGATCCACAGGTTCACGGACGACAGCCGCTTCGTTCTCGACCCGAGCATCACGCCGAGCCGCGCGCGCAACGAGGCGATCGTGGGGGAGGGCGTGACGCTGAGCGTCGAGGAGTTGCGCTCCGAGCGCATGCCGACCGTCGCCTTCCACGTGGCCGGCCACGCCTTGCGGTCCAAGTTCCGCGACGACGACGGGAACCTGAAGCCCTATCTCTTCCCGCAGCTCCTCAAGATCACCCGCGCCTGGCTCGACGAGTGCCTGGAGTGCAAGGGCGACACCTTCGCGCAGATGTTCCTGTGGCGCGACCTGGCCGACGAGGCGGCGGTGCGCATCTACAACGCCTGCGTTCCCGAGGAGTCCCAGGCGGAGGAGAAGCTGCGCCCGATCGTCGACCCCTACAACCCCGAGGGCTCGAGCGCCCGCGTCGATTTCCAAACCACCAAGCAGTCGCTTTGGGAGACGGGGCGCGAGAGAAGCCATGTCAACTATGTGGTCGGCGACAGCGACTGGGAGCTGAAGTTCTGCGAGGTTCTGGAGCAGATGCCCGAGGTCGTGGCCTATGTGAAGAACCACAACCTCGGCTTCGAGGTGCCCTACGCGGACAAGGACGGGGAACGGCGCTATCGGCCCGACTTCATCGTGCGGATCGACGACGGGCGCGGCCGCGAGGATCCGCTCAACCTGATCGTCGAGATCAAGGGCTACCGCAATCTCGACGCCGCCCTCAAGGCCGACACCATGGCGCGCTTCTGGGTGCCGGCCGTCAACAACCATGGCCAATGGGGCCGCTGGGCCTTCGTCGAGCTGACCGACGCCTACGACCAGGAAAAGGCGATCCGGGCGTTCCTCGACGAACGACGCAAACCCGAAGCCGCGGAGTAGGAAGGCGACAGTTCATGGCACGCAAGACCAAGAAAGTAGCGGGCGGAAAGAAAAGCGTCGATAGCTTGACCCACACCGACGAGGCCAAGCGCAAGAACATCCCGACCGCCGAGACCCAGTCGTTCATGAGCGAGGAGGAGGCGGCGCCCAGCCAGATGCGCTACCCGCGCAATCCGGACCTCGACCCGCAGCTCGTTTGGCGCGGCAAGGACCAAGAGGACGGCGAGGACCTCGTCGTCGACACGGTGCCCATCTACATCCAGGAGAAGATCCACCCGCGCGCCCTGATCGAGGACATCAAGCGCCGCTCCGGCGAGCTGCGCGCCGAGCGGCGCGACAGCGGCGACGGCGAGGCCGGCGAGCAATTCGGCCTGGAGACCTTCTGGTCCGACTTCAACGGCCTCGACGACCCCGAGGCGGCCTTCGAGTTCTACGAGCACGACCGGAACTGGACCAACCGCATGATCCTCGGCGACAGCCTTCTGGTCATGAACAGCCTGGCCGAGAAGGAGGCCCTCAAGGGCCAGGTCCAGATGATCTATTTCGACCCGCCCTACGGCATCAAGTTCAACTCGAACTGGCAGGTGTCGACCAAGTCGAGGGACGTGAAGGACGGCAAGGCCGATCAGATAGCCCGCGAACCTGAGGTAATCCGTGCATTTCGTGACACCTGGTCTGGAGGCATACATTCCTATCTCTCCTATGTTCGGG
Organism: Kiloniellales bacterium; assembly: GCA_033720555.1. Classification (GTDB taxonomy): domain Bacteria; phylum Pseudomonadota; class Alphaproteobacteria; order Kiloniellales; family JAKSDN01; genus CALJXB01. The sequence goes on from JAWWCG010000243.1 coordinate 4,737, forward strand.
ACAGACTGATAGCAGCGCGAAACCTTCTATCTGAGTCAGGTGTTATTTTTTTCAGATCGGAGAGGAGAATAGTGCGGTTTGTCGTTTGTTACTTGAGGAAGTTTTCGGAATAGAAAATTTTATTTCGGAAATAAGTTTTGCAAAAACTAGCAGCTCAACCGCGGAATTTTTGTCTTCGTCATTTGACAAACTACTATTGTGTGCAAAAAAACAGGGACACTTTCCGGTCAAAATTCAAATCGATCCTGCGGGACAAGAAAATTGGTGGCGAAGGTGGCAAAGCCTATTCACGTGTGAAAGATGCTGACGGCGAGACTTCAAGTGCCTCGAAAGCGCTTGATAGTAACGGAGAGGTAAAAGAAGGATATTGCGTTTATAGAATTGACAACTTGAAAAGCCAAAGCATTGGTCGCGAGAAAGGCGAAGGAGCATCATCTTGGTTTCCAGTTTCTTGGAACGGAAGAAACTACGATCCAGGCATGAAGGCGCGATGGAAGACTAATCAGATAGGAATGGCGCGTCTGAAGAATGCTGGTCGATTGGAGGGTACGAGATCTGGGCTTTATTATGTGAGATATTTTGATGACTTTCCGGTTTATGAGATTGGTTCCTTGTGGAGTGATACAGTTATTGCGGGATTCACCTCCGACAAACTGTACGTGGTGGAGACCGCGCCGAAAGTAATTGAACGTTGCTTGCTTATGACTACCGACCCCGGCGACCTGGTGCTCAACCCCACCTGCGGTTCGGGGACCACGGCCTATGTGGCCGAGCAGTGGGGGCGGCGGTGGATCACGGTCGATACCTCACGGGTCGCCCTCGCGTTGGCGCGGCAGCGGATCATGGCCGCGCGCTATCCCTATTACCTCCTCAAGGACAGCGCAGCGGGCGCGCAAAAGGAGGGCGAGCTGGTCGGCAAGCCGCCGGCGCAGGGCCCGTTCCACGCGCGGGTGCGCCAGGGCTTCGTCTATGAGCGGGTGCCCCACGTCACCTTGAAGTCGATCGCTCACAACGCCGAGATCGACGTGATCTGGGAGAAGTGGCAGGGCGAGCTGGAGCCCTTGCGCGACTGCCTGAACGGGGCCCTCGAGCAAGCCTGGGAGGAATGGGAGGTGCCGCGGGAGGCCGAGGAGGCCTGGCCGGCGGCGGCGAAGGAGGCGCATGACGCCT
>JAWWCG010000244.1:0-5900 GCA_033720555.1 Kiloniellales bacterium
CTCCATGCTCAACCTGGCGATGATCGCGGCGCTCAACCGCATGCACGAATGGGAGCTCCATCTGCGGGGCGCGATCAGGAACGGCGTCAGCCCGGACGAGATCCAGGCGATCCTGCACCAGGTCGCGGTCTACTGCGGCGTGCCGGTCGGCGTGGAATGCTTCCGTATCGCCCGCAAGGTGTTTGCCGAGGAGAGCGCGACCTAGCCGAGGGCCGGGCGCCGAGCCATGCGCGCCGGGCAAGGCTGAAATACCCGATCGGCACGTGCGCCGCGCCTCTCCGGGTCTATATCGTTATAGACGATAGCGACGCGAGCGAGCGATTGCAGGCTTGCCGGTCGAACCGCAGGAGTGGATGCCATGACCGTCTTTAACCAAGTTCTCGGGGCTTATGTCTTGGCCGTGATGCTGGTCGGTCTGATCGCCTCTCTGTTGGTCTGACGCGGCAGCCCGCGGTTCTCTTCGCGCGCGACCCAACCTCTCCCGTTGAACCGAGCCCCCCGGCGACCTTCCGCGCCGGGGGGCTTGGCGTTTTGGCGGCGCGATCCGGACGGCGATCCGGCCAGCCCGGCGAACGGCCGATTGCCCCCGCCGCCCGGCCTGGGCTAACCTCGGCATAGCGCCCGACCGATACAAAGAGGCCACACCGCCAAGGGCAGTGTGGCCCGAGTTTTGGGAGGAAACGCCGTTGGCGTCGTTGGCGGACGGTCGGTGGCTGCCGCGAACAGCGAGAAGACCCGGCCCCGCCAACGCGTCAAGGCTCTCATGTTGCGGTGCAAAAATTCAAGCCTTTTCTTACCCTCCCGCCGGCAGCGCCTTGTGCCTTCGGGGCACAGAAAGACTCTTGGCCTCATTCCAACCATCGCGCTAGCGCGTTCTGTATCAAGAAGAAAATCGACAGCATTCTTCCTGGCTGGTCATCGGGGCGCCACGCTGCCCGATTTTTGTGCATCGCAAAAACCGCTTGAAGGCCCGCCGCCCCGCCGATATCCTTTCGCCCACGTTGCCGTTACACACGCGGCCGAAGGGCTCGAAACGGGCCGGACGGCCGCCTTGCCAGCGGAGCTTGGCCCTTGGAGCAGACATCGAGGCAAGACGATCGCCGGCCGGGCGCCGAGCGGGTGGCGGCGGCCCCGGCGCGCGCGCGGCGGCGGGCGCGCTTGGCCGCGGTCCGGCGCCGGGTGTCGAGCGTCATGCGGCGATGGGCGGACAAAGGCGAATCGGGCGGATCGGGTGGTCCTGCCGGCGGCGATAGCGACGGCGGCGAGGGCCCCGACAGCCGGCTGATCCACGACCTGCGCATGCCGCTCACCTCGATCCGCTCGTTCTCCGAGATCCTGCGCCAGCACCCCGAGTTGTCCTACCGGCAGCGCACCCGCTATCTCGACATCATCCTGAGCGAGGGGCGGCGCCTTGAGCGGGCGATCGAGGCCTTCGAATCGCGGACCGGCCCGGACCCGGCGCGCTAGAGCATTTTCCACTCACGTGGAATCGCACCGGCCCACACCCCCGCCCGGCCACGCATGCCATCGTATGCTAGGGGTGGCCGGGCGGGGGCGTGGGCTGGTTCCGTGAGAACGGAAAACTCTCTAGGCCGCGGGCGGGCCCCTCCCCGGATCCGGTTGACCGGGGCCTCCTTGCCCCTGGTGCCCGCCGCGGCTAAGGCCGGTTGTCGCGGCCCGTCTTGGCGTCTGCCATCCGCTTCTTTTCCAGGACGGCGTGCTCCAAGGCGCGGACCGAGACCGCGACCAGAATGCCCGCGAAGACGATCCCGATGACGCCCGACAGGACGCTGATGACGCGGGTCGCGCCGGAGGTGGGCGCGATGTCGCCATAGCCGACGGTCAGGGCCGTGATGAAGATGAAATAGAGCGATTCGCCCAGAGACAGGCCTTCGGCTTTGGCCACGATCAGAGCAAACGCCAGCAGGATCAGGAGCAAGGTCGCCAACACGCCCCGCACGAAGTGGAGCATGTTCGAAAGGTGGCGCACGAACAGCAGGAAGTCCCGCATGACGATCCCTTACGGCGTTTTGCGCGTCCCATAAAGGGACGCCAGGGGATTGGCGCTGAGGCCGTGGGCGACGACGCTCAAGATCACGGTCCAGACGACGGTCTGCTGGAGGGTTTGCCCGCCCGGAAGGTTCTCGTTGAGCACGATCACGATGAACACGATGCTCGCCAGCCCTCTCGGCCCGAACCAGCCGAGGAACAACTTGTCGGCAACGCTGAGCCCCATGCCGGTCAGACTGACGAAGACCGGCAGCATGCGGATCACGGTCAGGCTGAGAACCGCGTAGGCCAGCGTGTCCCACGCGAAATAGTCCGCCGCGTTGCCGGCGATCACCGCTCCGAACGCCACCCAGGTCAGAAGCGCGAGCGTATCGCCGGTTCCTTCCGCCGCGCGAAGTAAGGGCACTTTGTGCCGCGGCAGGAGCGCGCCGCCGATCAGGCCGCCGACGAAGCTGGCGATGAAGCCGCTGCCGCCGAGAGCCTGCGAGGCGGCGAAGCAGGTCATCGCCAAGGCGGGAACCGTGACCTGCATCCAGATCTCGCCGATCCAGCCCCGGCCATGGGCCAGGCGAAAGATATAGGTGCCGACCAGAACGCAAAGGCTGCCGACGCCGGCGCCAATGCCGATCTCGGCCGCGAAATGGTGGAGCACCAGCGCGATGGGCTTGTTCGCCTCGTCGGATCCGATCGCAAAGGCGAGGAAGATCAAGAGGACCGGGACGCAGATGCCGTCGTTGAGGCCGCTTTCGACGTTGAGGCCCTCGCGTATTCGGTCGGGCACCGCCGGGTTGGTGACGACCGCCTGGCCGAGCGCGGCGTCGGTGGGCGCCAAGATCGTGGCCAGCACGGCGATCTCGAGCAAAGCGAGATGCTCGAACACGAGAACGCCGAAGCCGAAGCCGAGCAAGATGTTGAGCGGCAGGCCGAACAGCAGCAGGCGCTCGGGAATCCGGAAGTTGAACCGCAAGACGCGCAGATTGGCGTTGGCGGCGTCGGTGAACAGGACGAGCGCCAGGGTGAGCTCGGCGAGGGTTCTGATGCCGTCGGCATCGACGTCGAGATCGATGACGCCGAGGCCGATCGGCCCGCAAACCAGGCCGAAGGCGACGAAGATGATCGCGCCGCTCGACGGAGTCTTCTCGAGACGGCGCGCGACGACGCTGTAGAGGAACACGAAGGCCGCGAGTATGGCCAGGTCTGAGTACACGAGCTTGTCGTCCTAGGCCCCGATTTCCAGATGATCGCCGCCGGCCCGCCGCCCCCCGCCGGCCCGCCGCCGCCCCGCCGGCGCGCTTCCCGCCGGTGTCGCGCCCGCCGCGTGTCGGCTGCGTGCCGGCTGCGCCGCCTCTATAGCGGCTTTTGCCAGGTGCGGCCACAGCGATCGGCGCATGGGCGGCGGCCTACGAGCCTCGCCGTCGGGAGCGCGCGGCGGTCGTGCAGATGAGCGGAGCCTTGGGCCGGCCGAGCGCTCTGGGCGCGCCGCCGACAACTCGGACTCCCGTTCGAATACTGCCTGTGCTAGCGTTTTCGCTCGGCGGGAGGCCCGATCGGGGGCAATTCGGCACAATGTTTGCGGTGAATGTCGACGCGGGCGCGATCCCGCGCGTTCGCGTGGTCGGCGGGAGATTGGGGTGAGGGCAAGGACGGCGGCGCGGGGCGGGTCCGCTGGGCGTTCGGGGGGCCTATCCGCGGCCTTGGCGCTGCTGTTGTTGGCCACGGCAGGTTGCACGAAGGTCGGCCCGGACTATCAGACGCCCAGCGCGCCACAGGACGACGGCTGGCTCGAAGCGGGGGACCCGAAAGTCAGCACGGAGATACCGCTCGAGGCCGACTGGTGGAAGGTCTTCGACGATCCGATCCTCGATAAGCTGATCAGGCTCGCCTACGCGCAGAACTTGACCCTCGAGACCGCCGGCTTGCGGGTGCTGGAGGCGCGCGCGCGTCTCGGCATCGCGATCGGCGACCAGTATCCCCAGACCCAGGAGGTCGGCGCCGATCTCAACTACAATCGGGTGAGCCGGAACGCCGCCAACGAGGTCGGGGCGAACCAGCATTTCGCCACCGCGGACGTGGGATTCGGCGCGAGCTGGGAGATCGATTTCTGGGGCCGTTTCCAGCGCGGCATCGAATCGGCCGACGCGCAGTTGGGCGCGAGCGTCGCGACCTATGACGACGTCCTGGTGTCGCTGACGGCCGACGTGGCGAGCACCTACGTTCTCATGAGGGAGGCGGAGGAGCTCGCCGGCGTCGCCGAGAACAACATCCGGATCCAGCAGAGCTCGCTCGACCTCACCCGAACCCGCTTTCGCGACGGCGTGACGACCGAGCTCGACGTTCTTCAGGCGGTCTCCCTGCTCAGTTCGACGCAGGCCGACTTGCCGCAGTTCAATATCGACCGCCGGCGGGCCAAGAACGCCTTGGCGGTCCTGCTCGGCACCACTCCGGGCAAGCTGGAGGCGCTGGTCGCCGAGCCGGGCGAGATTCCCGTGGCGCCCAGCGCGGTCGCCATCGGCATTCCCGCCGAGCTGCTGCGCCGGCGCCCGGACATCCGTCAGGCGGAGCTGCTGGCCGCCGCCCAGAGCGCGCGCATCGGCATCGCCGTGGCCGATCTCTATCCGCGCTTTTCGCTCAACGGCTTCATCGAGTTCGAGACCAGCGCCGACGGCGGCCTCCAGTCGAACAACGCCGACCTTGGCGATCTCTTCAAGACCGACAGCCTGGCCGCCTTCATCGGCCCCTCGGTGCGCCTGCCGATCTTCAACTACGGGCGGCTGACCAACAACGTCCGGGTGGCCGACGCCCGCTTCCAGCAGGCGGTGACGCAGTACCGCAACACGGTGCTGGAGGCCTACCGCGAGGTCGAGGATTCGGTCTTCGCCTTCACCAACTATCAGACCCAGGCGAGCTTTCTCAATGAAAGCGTCGAGGCGCAGCGGAAGTCGGTCAAGGTGTCGCTGGAGCAGTACCGCGAGGGCGTGGCCGACTATCAGCGCGTGCTGGACGCGCAGACGAGCCTGTTCGACCTGGAGGGCCAATGGGTGCAGAGCCGCCGGGCGATCAGCCAGAATCTCATCGCGACCTATCGGGCGCTGGGCGGGGGATGGCAGGCCGGCGAGCCCCGGCAGTTCGTGCCGGAAAAGACCATCGAGGTGATGCGAACGAGGACCGACTGGGGCGATCTCCTGCCGCCCAAGGATATCGAGCGGGCGCCGCAATCGGGCGCCGAAGCAGCCGAGGGCGATTTCCTGTTCGAGAGGCCGGACTGGTGATCGGGCCACATCCGGCGGCGCCGTCGCGCGGGCATGAGCGGCGCGTCCGGGATCGGCGCGTCCGGGGTCCGCGCCCGCGGCCGGCGCGCGCCGCGGCGCCGGGCGACCTCGGGGGGCATCGGGTTTGAAATTCTTCATCGAACGCCCGATCTTCGCGAGCACGATCGCCTTGATGATCGTGCTTGGCGGCACGGTCTGCATCCTGGTGTTGCCGATCGCCCAATACCCGCCCTTGGTGCCGCCCGCGGTTCAGGTGTCGACCCAGTATATCGGCGCGAGCTCCGAGGTCGTCGCGGACACCGTGACGACTCCCTTGGAGGAGCAGTTGAACGGTGCGGCGGGCATGATCTACATGACCTCCAACAGCACCAACAACGGCGACTCCATCATCACCATGACCTTCGAGGTCGGCTTCGACCAGGATATCGGTCAGGTGGAGGCGCTCACCCGCTCCAACCAGGCCATCTCGCAGCTGCCCTCCGAGGTGCAGCAGGTCGGGCTGACCATCCAGAAGTACTCGAGCAACCTGCTGCTCGCGGTCAACCTGACCTCGCCCAACGGCACCTACGACGGGCGCTTTCTCCAGAACTACGGCGACATCCACATCGCCGACGAGCTGGC
>JAWWCG010000245.1:0-5897 GCA_033720555.1 Kiloniellales bacterium
CTCGCGCCGGCCAGCACGATCTCGTCGACGCCGAGCGCCGGCACCCGCAGGCGGGCGACCGGGCCGGTGTCGGCCCAGGGCCACGGCCGCCGCAGCGCGCCGACGGCGCTCCGATCGGCCGATGCGTCGTCGGCCGCGTCGTCGGCCGCGTCGTCCGCCGTGCCGGCGGCGCGCCGCTCGTTGTCGGCCAGGGTTTCCGCCCACGCCTGGCTCAGCAGCACCTGGGCCAGCCAGGCCTTGACGTGGACATAGCCGGCGGCGCCTAGCTGCCAGCCGCCGAGTCCCAGCAGCAAGAACCCGGCGGCCAAAGCCAGGCGCCGCCATCCGTGCCGCCCCTCGCGCGTCCGGCGCGGGGCGGCGGGCCCTTGCCGGCGAGCGGGGGGCGGCGCAAGGAAGGCTCGTCTTTCGCTCATCTCAAGTCTCCGCTGTTCAAGTGTCCGCTGTTCAAGTCTCCGCCGTGAGGCGGCGGAAGCGGGCGAGGCCCAACAGCAGCGCGAGGCCGAACGCCATCAGGCCCAGGCCCACGAGGGCGCGCCAGGTGGCGTCGGTCGCGGTCTGGGGCAGGCGCACCGAAGCGCCCTGGGCCGCATCGCTGAGCGCGATCTGCTGCATGAAGCCGGCCGGCATGGCGCGCAGCTTCATCACATTCTCGGCTTGGCCGAAGACATGCTCGTAGCTCCAGCCCTCGGGCAGCTCGCGCGGCAGCTCCTCGCGGGCGAGGGGCGCGCCCTCGGGCCGGACGACCCGGTCGTCGACCGCCACCAGGCTTGTGTAGGCGCTGACCAGTTGGTGCTTGAGCGCCACCTTGGTCGCCCGCTCGCGCACCTCCGCGGGGTCTTCGCCCAGGTGCAGGCCGTCGCGGATGCCGGCGATCTTGGCGCGGGCCCAAAGCGCGGCCACGCCCGGCGCCGGCGTCAGCCCGGCGAGCGGGACCCGGTGCTGCCAGCGCTCGCCGCCGCTGCGGCCGGTGACCAAGAGGTCGCCGTCGAGGCCGTCGAGCGGCACCCCGCCCAGCCTGGCGGTGAAGGTGACGGTCTCGCCGGCGTAGAGGTCGGGCAGCGGCGCGGGGTGGCTCTCCACCCGCTGGCCGGCCGTGCTCGGCCAGCCGACCGAGAGATCCGTCAGGACCGGGTTCTCCAGCTTGGCGAACAGCTCGCCCATGCGCGCGCCGGTCTCGTCGAGATCGCCGACGAAGACGAAGCTGCCGCGGCCGACCTCGGCCGCCTTGCGCATGAAGTAGCCGTTCGGCGCCGAGCCCAGGCCGACGGTGAACAGGCGCGCCTCCTCGAGCCGCGCGGCGATGACGGCGAACAGCTCGGTCTCGTTGCCGACCGCGCCGTCGGTCAGGAAGACGATCTGGCGCAGGTGATCCGCGCTCTTCGGCTGCTTCAGGGCGAGATCCAGCGCCGGGCGCATTTCCGTGCCGCCGTCGGCGCGGAAGCTCGCCACATAGGCGGCGGCCCGGAACAGGGTCTCGCGCTCGGCCGCCCGGGGCCGGTCGAACAGCGCCTCGGCCTCATCGTCGAAGCGGATCAGGTTGAAGCGGTCGTTCGCGCCCAGCCGGTCGAGGGCAAGCAGCAGCGCCTGCTTGGCCTGCTCGAGCGAGGGGCCGTGCATGGAGCCGGAGGTGTCGACGATCAGGATCAGCTCGCGGGCCAGCGCGCCGCCTTCGATCTTATCGTCGGCCGGGCCCGGCGGCACCAGGGTGACCGCCAGGTAGGCTTCGCCGTCGACCTCCTCGGCGAACAGCGAGGCGTGCGGGGCGGCGCCGGTCGCGGGCGTCCAGGCCAGCACGAAATCGCGGTTGGCCGGCACGCTGCCCTCGGCCAGCGTGAGCACGCGCCGGCTCTCGCCCTGGGCCTCGACGGTGACCGCGTGGTAGAGGCTCTTCACCTCGGCCAGCGGCATCCCGGCGTCCAGGTGCACCGCCAGCGACAGCCGGTTCTGGCGCGGCCCGCCGGGCTTGCGCACCGGGCCGAAGAGGTCGCGGCCGGGCGCGTCGTCGCCGTCGGGCAGCAGGTGGGTCGGGCCATGGCCGATCGGCTGCACGTAAGGTTGGCCCGGCGCGAACTGGCCGCGCTCCGGCGGCGCCGCCGGGGCCGGAAGCGGTGCCGAGACCATGGGCGTTTCGCCGCCCTCGGGGGTGTAGCGCGGCGCCACCACCATGGGAAAGCGCAGCTCGAAGCGGCCGTCGCGGTAGAGCGCTCGGTCCTGATACTCGATCTCGACGGTGATCGATTCGCCCGGGCCCACGTTGGCGACGGTGGTGACGAAGACGTTGGGGCGCGCGCTCGACAGCAGGCTCGCCTTGCGGCCGTCCTCGGCCGCCTTCTTGAACACCGCTTCGGCCTCTTCGCGGGGCAGGATGCGCCCGGCGATGCGGCGCTCGCCGACCGCCATGACCAGGCGATCGACGGCGGCGCCCTCGGGCAGGGGAAAGACGTAGACGCCCTCGAGCCAGACGGCCGCCGGATTGACGAAGCGCTGGCGGACGTGCGTGCGCGCGACCTCGCCGTTGATCCGGATGACCACGTCGGTCTTCAAGCCGGGCGCTTCCAGCAGCGCGTCGCTGCGCCCGCTGCGGAAGAACAGGCCGGCCGGCCAGGCGTCGCCCGCGCCCGCCGCCGGGTCGATCGTGGTCTGCGGCCAGGCGCTGCGCGGGGCGGCGACGGTGAGCGCCGAAACGAACAGCCCCAGCATCAAGGCGAGGCCGATCACGGCGGCGGCCTCCCTGAAGATGGCGGTGGCGTGGTGCGGAAAGACGCCCGCGGCGGCGGCGCGCGGCCGCCGGGCGAAGCTGCGGCGATAGCTGACCTCGAAATCCCCCATGTCGAATTCTCCCGGTGCGTTTCGCGGGCGGTCGGCGCGAGCCGGCCGTTCCTCCAGTCCAGCCGAGCGAGAAGGCGGCGAGGCAGCGACAAGGGGGCGATTTCGGGGCGCACTATGGCGGAAGCGGGGCAACTTGCGGCTGTGGCCACGATGGTTAATCGGGCGTGAACGCGGGACGGCGGTTGCCACTCCCCATGGGGTTGATTAGGTTCGCGCGAAGACGGCGGGGCGCGCCGCGCGCCGGCCCCGCGAGAGGAGATCAGCGCTGCCATGTCTTTCCTTGCCGAGCGCCTGGGCCGCATCAAGCCCTCGCCGACCATTGCGGTCACCCAGAAGGCCCGCGAGCTCAAGGCCGCCGGACGCGACGTCATCGGCCTCGGCGCGGGCGAGCCGGACTTCGATACGCCGGACAACATCAAGGAGGCGGCGATCGCCGCCATTCGCCGCGGCGAGACCAAGTACACCGCCGTCGACGGCACGCCGGAATTGAAGGCCGCGATCGCCGCCAAGTTCCGCCGCGAGAACGCCCTGGACTACGCGCCCGAGCAGATCACCGTCGGCACCGGCGGCAAGCAGGTCATCTTCAACGCGCTGATCGCGACGCTCGACGCCGGCGACGAGGTGATCATCCCGGCGCCCTATTGGGTGTCCTATCCCGACATCGTCCTCCTGGCCGAGGGCACGCCGGTCTTCGTGGCCTGTCCGGAGAACAACCGCTTCAAGCTGCAGCCCGAGGCGCTGGCGGCGGCTATCACCGAGCGGACCAAATGGATCATCCTCAACAGCCCGTCGAACCCGAGCGGCGCCGCCTACAGCCGCGCGGAGATGCGGGCGATCACCGACGTGCTCAAGGCGCACCCCCAGGTTTTCGTCATGACCGACGACATCTACGAGCACCTGGTCTACGACGATTTCGAGTTCGCCACCGCGGCCCAGGTCGAGCCGGCCCTCTACGATCGCACGCTCACCATCAACGGCGTCTCCAAGGCCTATTGCATGACCGGCTGGCGGATCGGCTTCGCCGGCGGGCCGGCCGAGCTGATCAAGGCCATGGCCAAGGTCCAGTCCCAGAGCACCACCAATCCGTCGTCGATCAGCCAGGCGGCGGCGGTGGAGGCGCTCAACGGGCCGCAGGACTTCATCGCCCAGCACAATGAGGTCTTCAAGGCGCGCCGCGACCTGGTGGTCGCGAGGCTCAACGAGTGCCCCGGCCTCTCCTGTCAGACGCCGGAGGGCGCGTTCTACGTCTACCCCTCCTGCGCCGGGGCGATCGGCAAGACGACGCCCGACGGCAAGGCGATCGCGACCGACACCGACTTCGTCGGCTATCTGCTGGACGCCGAGGGCGTGGCGGCGGTGCAGGGCGAGGCCTTCGGCCTGTCGCCCTATTTCCGCATCTCCTACGCCACCTCGACCGAGGCGCTGGAGGAGGCGTGCCAGCGCATCAAGCGCGCCTGCGAGGCGCTCGCCTGAGCGCGCCGCTCGGGCGCATCTCCCGCGGGCCTATCTCACTCGGGCACTTCTGACATGTGCGGTTCACCATGAGGTTCGTGATCTTCGGCGCCGGCGGGGTGGGCGGCTATTTCGGCGCGCGCCTGGCCGCCGGCGGGCATGACGTCGGGTTCGTCGCCCGCGGCGCGCATGGCGCGGCCATGGCGCGCCGGGGCCTGACGGTTCGCTCCGAGCTGGGCGACGTCCATCTGCCGGCGCCCGCCGTCTTCGCCGACGCGGCCGAGGCCGCCGCGGCCGGGCCCTGCGACTACCTGCTGGTCTCGGTGAAGATGCAGGACCTGGCCGGCGTGGCCGGCGCCCTGCGTCCGGCGCTGGCGAAGAACACGGCCGTGGTGGCGCTGCAGAACGGCATCGAGGCCGAGGACATTCTCTGCGAGGCGCTCGGCGCGCGCGCCGTAATGGGCGGCGTCGCCTACATCTTCGCCCGCATCGCCGAGCCCGGCGTGATCGAGCACAGCGGGCGCACCGCGCGGCTGGCGTTCGGCGAGCTCGACGGTCACGTGAGCGCCCGCCAGCAGGCGCTCTACGCGGCCTGCACCCTCGCCGGCATCGGCGCCGAGTCGAGCGACCGCATCGAAGATCTGATCTGGCGCAAGTTCGTCCTGCTCGCCCCCTTGGCGGGCGCCACCTGTCTCGGCCGCTGCCCGGTGGGCGCGGTGCGCGACGATCCGGGCCTGGCGGCCAAGCTGGCGGCCATGGTGGGGGAGGCGGCGGCCGTGGGCCGCGCCCGGGGCGTGGATCTGCCCGCGGACGTGGAGGCGCGCACCCTCGAGATCATCGGCCGACTCGACTCCGACATGAAGACCTCGATGCTGAACGATCTGGAGGCCGGCAAGCCGCTCGAGCTCGACTGGCTGAACGGCGCCATCGTTCGCCTCGGCGCCGAGGCCGGCCTTGAGACTCCGGCCAACGCCGAGGTTGTCGAGGCCCTGCGGGACTTTGCGGGCGGCGCCGAGGGTGGCGCCGAAAGCGGCGCCCGGGACGCCAAATCAAGCTGACGTGATCGACGTCACATTTTCCGATTATTTTTGTGGTAAGATAGTTATGATGCCGTAGAATAAATCGATAACTATTACGCATGACCTCCTAATGCCAAAAAAGATCCCCAGCCGTCAGGATCTTTTAGTTGGTGGGCGCGATATGGTTCGATCTTATGACAGCCCCGGACGGCGCTATCGGAGCGGCAGCGCACCAACTCGCCTCGCCATTGCGGCGGGGCGCTATCGTCTCGGGGCGCTCGCGCTCTTGCTGGCCGGCGCCGTCGCGTGGACGCCCGCGGCCGCCGTGGCGGACGAGCCCGGCGACCCGGCGGCGCGTCCCGACGGGGACTACATCGTCAACCTCGAGAACTTTCAGTCGCGCAGCGGCGCCGATGCGCCGGCCCACGGGGCTTGGCCGAGTTTCGGCGCCGTGGCCTCGCCGACCGGGGTTTTCCTCCCCGACTCCGCCGCCTACGTCAATCTGACCGGCGGCGACGGCGAGTCCACCTATGTGACGCCCCGCGTCCAGGGCGTTCAGATCAGCGTGACGGCCGACCGGAACGCGCCGGACGCGAC
>JAWWCG010000246.1:0-5896 GCA_033720555.1 Kiloniellales bacterium
CTGAAGCAGCTCGTGGCGACCTCGCCCAACGCCTGCCACGCCATGCTGAGCCTGCTGCGCGGCTACCGCCAGGCCCGCGAGGACGTGCGCGCCATGGCCGAGCGGGTGTCGGACGACACCTACCTGGCGACCTCGATGCACGAACTGCGCCAACTGCTGGCCACCATCCGCTCGTTCTCCGAGATCCTGCACGACTACGCCGACCTCGACGACGCCCAGCGCCGCCAGATCCACGAGATCCTGGTGACCGAAAGCGAGAAGGTCACCGCGCACCTCGACCAAATGCGCCTGCTCAAGCCGGACGACGGGCTCAAGGCGTCCGACGGGGCGGCGGCGGGGATGCAGGAGATCAACGATTTCCTGCACGACCAGCGCAACCACTTCCCGGCGCTCGAGGAGGCCGCCGAGCGGCTCCGCCAGGACCACGGGCTGTCGGCCGATCGCCTCGCCTTCCAGATCCCGGCGCTGCTCGGCGAAGGCCACGGAGTGAGCGTCGAGATCGCCGACGACGACACGCCCGAGCCCGGCCTGGTCCAGTTCGACCGGGCGGCGGGGACGCTGCGCCTCTCGGCGCGGCTGCCGGCGGCGAGCCGGACATTCCAGGCCGCGCGCTATCTCGGCGCGCTCGCCTGCGAGGCGGAGATCGACGCCAGTCTCCAGGAGTCCCGCCTCAAGGACCCGGAGCTGCGGGCGCGCGCCTCGGGCCTGCTGGCGCGCTACATCGCCGGCGCGCTGCTCATGCCCTACGCCGACATGCTGTCCGCGGCGCAGGCCGCGCGCTACGATCTCGACCGGCTGTCGCAGCGGTTCCAGGCGAGCTTCGAGCAAGTCTGCCACCGCCTGACCACCCTGCAGCGGCCGGGGGCCGAGGCGATCGCCTTCCATTTCCTCAGGGTCGACATCGCCGGCAACATCTCCAAGCGCTACAGCGCCTCCGGCCTGCCGATTCCCCATTACGGCAACGCCTGTCCGCGCTGGAACGTCCACACCGCCTTCCTGACGCCCGGGCGCATCGACGCCCAGGTCATGGCGCTGCCCGACGGCAGCAGCTATTTCACGGTCGCGCGCAGCCTCACCAAACCGGCCGGCGGCTATCACGCGCCGCAAACCCATTACAGCATCGCCCTGGGCTGCGAGATCTCCCGCGCCCGGGAGATCGTCTACAGCGACGGCCTCGACCTCGACAATCCCGACATCGCCGTGCCGGTGGGTGTCACCTGCCGGCTGTGCGAGCGCCAGAACTGCGCCCAGCGGGCGTTTCCGCCGGTGCTGCAGAGCCTGGTCTCGGACTCGCTCACGCTCTCGGACCAATCCGGCGCCGCCGGCGAATAGAGCAGTACCCCCCGCCCGTGATGCGGCGGACGCCGCGGCGGGCCCCGCCGCTTGGGCGGCGCGACGGCCAAATGCCCGTTGCCGGGCGAATCCCGCGGCTCTACCCTTCGCAGATCGGCGCCGGCGCGCCACGCAGCGCCGCGGCGCCGGGCGAGACACGAGCCGACCACGGGTCAGCGGACACACGGGACAGCGGACAAGGGAAGGACAGACACCATGAGGCTGGCACGCGCCTGGGCCGTCGCGGCGGGCCTGATCGCGCTGGCGGCGGCCGGAGTGCCGGCGGCGGCCGAGATGGTTTACCACCGCGGCAACACCGCCGACCCTGAGACATTAGATCAACATAAGACGTCAACCGTTTATGAATCCAACATTCTTCGGGATCTCTACGAGGGCCTCGTTGTCCACGACCCGGCGGCGGAGGTGGTGCCCGGCGTGGCCGAGAGCTGGGAGCTGAGCGACGACGGGCGGACCTACACCTTCCGGCTGCGCGACGACGCCACCTGGTCGAACGGCGAGCCGGTGACCGCCGGCGACTTCGTCTATTCGCTGCGGCGCATCATGACGCCGCAGACCGGCGCCAAGTACGCCAACGTGCTCTATCCCATCGTCAACGCTGAGAAGATCCACGCCGGCGAGCTGGCGCCGAGCGAGCTGGGCGTGACCGCGCTCGACGAGCGCACCCTGGAGATCGCGCTGGAGGCGCCGACGCCGTTCTTCCTCGAGCTGCTGACCCACCAGACCGGGCTGCCGGTTCACCCGCTCAGCGTCGAGGCCCATGGCGCCGACTTCGTGCGGCCCGGCAACATGGTCAGCAACGGCGCCTACGTGCTCGAGGCGTTCGTGCCCAACGCCCACATCAAGCTGACCAAGAACCCGATGTTCCACGACGCGGACGCCGTGCGCATCGACACGGTCTACTACTATCCGACCGAGGACCGCGCCGCCGCGCTGCGGCGCTTTCAGGCCGGCGAGCTGCATTCCAACAACGACGCGCCGGTCGAGCAGGTGGCCTGGATGCGCGACAACCTGGGCGACCAGTTCCGCGTGGCGCCCTATCTCGGCGTCTACTACTACGCCGTCAACACCGCCAAGCCGCCGTTCGACGACCCGCGGGTGCGCCGGGCGCTGTCCATGACCATCGACCGCGAGTTCCTCGCCGAGGAGATCTGGGGCGGCACCATGGTGGCCGGCTACAGCTTCGTGCCGCCCGGCATCGCCAACTACGGCGAGCCGGCCCTCGCCGACTACCGCGAGCTCGGCATGATCGACCGCGAGGACGCCGCCGCCGGCCTGCTGGCCGAGGCCGGCTACGGGCCGGACAATCCGCTCGAGGTCGAGATCCGCTACAACACCTCGGAGAACCACAAGAACACGGCGCTGGCGATCGCCGACATGTGGCAGCCGCTCGGCGTCGAGACCACGCTGCTCAACAGCGACACCGCGACCCACTACGCCGTGCTGCGCGACAAGGGCGACTTCGACGTCGCCCGCGCCGGCTGGATCGCCGACTACAACGACCCGCAGAACTTCCTGTTCATGGTCGAGAGCGACAACGACGGCTTCAACTACGCCAACTACGCCAATCCCGAGTACGACGCGCTCATGGACCGGGCCGCCGCGGAGACCGACCTGGACCGGCGCGCCGGCCTGCTGCTCCAGGCCGAGCGGATCTTCATGCGCGACCTGCCGTTCATCCCCCTGCTCTACTACGGCTCTCTCAGCCTGGTCTCCGACCGGCTCGAAGGTTGGCAGGACAACATCCAGAACGTGCACCCGACGCGCTGGATGGCGATCGGGGAGTAGCGGGCGGCGCCCGAATCATGAAATGTTAGGCGCTGTCCCTTCCTCGCTGGACGCGCCATGCTGAGCTATGCCCTGCGCCGGCTGATCGGCGCGATCCCGACCCTGTTCATCATCGTCACGGTCGCCTTCTTCCTGATCCGCGTGGCGCCCGGCGGCCCGTTCCACCTGGAGCGCCCGCTCGACGCCCAGGTGATGGAAAACCTGCTCAAGGTCTATCACCTGGACGAGCCCTTGTGGCGGCAGTACCTGCTCTACCTGGGCAACCTGCTCAGGGGCGACCTCGGACCCTCCTTCGTCTACCGGGACTTCTCGGTCGGCGACCTGATCGCCAGCGGCCTGCCGGTCTCCATGCAGCTCGGCGCCGCCGCCCTGCTGCTCGCCTTCGCGGTGGGCACCGCGCTCGGCACCCTGGCGGCCCTCAAGCAGAACGGGCCGGGCGACTACGGCGTCATGGCGGCGGCCATGATCGGCATCACGATTCCCAATTTCGTGATGGCGCCGGTGCTCACCCTGGTCTTCGCGCTGACCCTCGACTGGCTGCCGGCCGGCGGCTGGGGCGAAGGCGCCATCGCCAACAAGCTGCTGCCGGTCTTCACCCTGGCGCTGCCGCAGATCGCGGTGATCGCGCGCCTCACCCGCGGCAGCATGATCGAGGCGCTGCGTTCCAACCACGTGCGCACCGCCCGCGCCTACGGCCTGCCGGGCCACGTCGTGGTGGTCGTCCACGCCCTGCGCGGCGCCCTGCTGCCGGTCGTCTCCTATCTCGGCCCGGCCGCCGCCGCGCTGATCACCGGCTCGGTGGTGATCGAGACCATCTTCGGCATTCCCGGCGTCGGCCGCTATTTCGTGCAGGGCGCCCTCAACCGCGACTACACCCTGGTGATGGGCACGGTGGTGCTGATCGCCGGCTTCGTCGTCATCTTCAATCTGCTGGTCGACCTGCTCTATGCGGTGCTCGATCCCCGGGTGCGCTATGAGCGGTGACGCGGCGCGGAAGCGGCCGGCATGAGCCTGACCCCCTCGGACGCCGGCCGGGCGACGGCCCCGGCGGCCCCGCCGGCCCTGACGGCGGGCCCCGCCGGCCGCTCGCTCTGGGCGGACGCCCGGCGCCGGCTGCTCGCCAACCGGGCGGCGGTCGCCAGCATGGCACTGCTCGCCGCCATCGCGCTCGCCTGCGTCGCCGGGCCGTGGCTGTCGCCCCACGGCTACGACCAGGTCTACCGCGACTACGTGAAGGTCCCGGCGCGCCTGGCGCCCTACCCCAGCCCCGAGGCGGTCGGCCCGGCGCTGGAGAACGCCTTGCGCCGCGCCCGCGTCGAGATCGAGGACTGGCGGGTCGCCGAGGGGCGCCTGCGCGTCACCCTTACCGCCGAGCGCGAGATCGATCCGCGCCTGACCCGCTATCTCGACCGCGCCGACCTGTTCGAGGGCGCCACGGTGGTGGAGCGGGCCGACGACGGCCGACGCCTGGTGATGGAGGCGGCGATCCGCCAGCACGTCTTCGCCTTCGGCACCGACGCCAACGGCCGCGACCTCCTGACCCGCACCCTGATCGCCGGGCGCATCTCGCTGATGATCGGCCTGCTGGCGACCGGCGTGGCGCTGGTCATCGGCGTCGCCTACGGCGCGGTGGCCGGCTACTTCGGCGGGCGCATCGACGCCGTCATGATGCGCCTGGTCGACATCCTCTATTCGCTGCCCTTCATGTTCTTCGTCATCCTGCTGGTGGTCTTCTTCGGGCGCAGCATCGTGCTCATGTTCATCGCCGTCGGCGCCGTCGAATGGCTCGACATGGCGCGCATCGTGCGCGGCCAGACCCTCGCCATCAAGCAGCAGGAGTACGTCCAGGCGGCCCAGGCGCTCGGGGTCGACAGCGCCGGCATCCTGCGCCGCCACATCGTGCCCAACGCCCTCGGGCCGGTCGCCGTCTTCATGACCCTGCTGGTGCCGAAGGTGATCCTCTTGGAGAGCTTCCTGTCGTTCCTCGGGCTCGGCGTGCAGGAGCCGATGACCAGCTGGGGCGTGCTGATCGCCGAGGGGGCGCGCAACATCCAGGGCGCGCCCTGGATGCTCGTCTATCCCTCGATTTTCCTGGCCGCCACCCTGTTCTGCCTCAACTTCATCGGCGACGGCCTGCGCGACGCCCTCGACCCGAAGGAGCGGTGAGGTCATGGCGGAGGTGTCTTCGAGCGACGGCCCGCTGCTCGAGATCGAGCGCCTCGACGTGCGCTTCGCCACGCCCGACGGCGAGGTCCACGCGGTGCGCGCGGCCGACCTGACGATCGAGGCCGGCGAGACCCTGGCGATCGTCGGCGAATCCGGCTCGGGCAAGAGCCAGCTCGTGCTCGCGGCCCTCGGCCTGATCGCCGCCAACGGCCGCGCGACCGGCTCGGTGCGCTACCGCGGCAAGGAGCTGCTCGGCCTGCCGCCGCGCGCCCTCAACCGCTACCGCGGCGCCAAGCTGTCGATGATCTTCCAGGAGCCCATGACCTCGCTCGACCCGCACTACCGGATCGAGCGGCAGATCGCCGAGCCGCTGGTCTATCACCGCGGCCTGAGCCGCCGCCGGGCGCGCCCGCGGGTCCTCGAGCTGCTCGAGCTGGTCGGCATCGCCGAGCCCGAGCGCCGGCTTTCCGCCTATCCCCACGAGCTCTCCGGCGGCCAGCGCCAGCGGGTGATGATCGCCATGGCGCTCGCCAACGAGCCCGACCTGCTGATCGCCGACGAGCCGACCACCGCCCTCGACGTCACCATCCAG
>JAWWCG010000247.1:0-5888 GCA_033720555.1 Kiloniellales bacterium
GAATGGATCGCCCCGAGCCGGGCGCAGGCCAGCATGGCGATCGCCGCCTCGGGCACCATGGGCATGTAGAGGATCACGCGATCGCCCTTGCCCACCCCTTGGCCGGCGAGGGCCCCGGCGAAGCGCGCCACCCGATCGGTCAGCTCGGCGTAGCTGTAGGCGCGAACCGTGTCGGTGACGGGGCTGTCGTAGATCAGCGCCGGCTGGTCGCCGCGGCCGGCGGCGACGTGCCGGTCGAGGGCGTTGTAGCAGGTGTTGAGCTTGCCCCCGGCGAACCAGCGGTAGAACGGCGCGTTGGCGCCGTCGATGACCTTGTCCCAGGTCTTCTCCCAGCTAATCGCCTCGCCCGCCTCGGCCCAAAAGCCTTCCCGGTCGGTGATCGACCGGCGGTAGATCTCCTCGAAACGCCCCATCGCTGCGTCCCCTTCGCTGCCAACTCGCCGCGCGCCCGGCGGCCGTTCCTTGTTTCCGGTTGCGGCCCGCAGCCAGGATGCGGCAAATCGCCGGGGGTTTCAATTCGCCCACGCCCGCCGCGGCACGGCTGGTCAAGCGCCGAGCAGGCGCGCACAATGCCCCATTGCCTCGAGACCATAGCGGCGGAGAGGGAGGCGCCAAAATGACGCAAATCAATCGTCCGGAGGGTGGCGGCGATCGCCTCGGCCTCGAGCGCAACGCGGCCAACCACGCGCCCCTGACCCCGCTCGACTTCCTGGCCCGAACCGCACAGGTCTATCCCGAGCACACCGCGGTGATCCATGGCGCCCAGCGCTTCACTTGGGCAGAGACGGCGGCGCGTTGCCGGCGGCTCGCCTCCGCCCTCGTGCGCCGCGGCGTGCGGCCGGGCGATTGCGTGGCGGTGATGGCGCCCAACACGCCGCCCATGTTCGAGGCCCATCTGGGCGTCCCGCTGGCCGGCGCCATGCTGAACGCCCTCAACGTGCGCCTCGACGCCAACGCCATCGCCTTCATCCTGGACCACGGCGAGGCCAAGCTGCTGATCGCGGACCGCGCCTTCGCGGACACCGTCGCGCGCGCCCTGGAGATCCTCGGCCGCGACCTGCCGGTGATCGACATCGACGACGCCGAGGCCGAGGCGGCCGGCGAGCGCCTGGGGCCGCGCCTGGGCGAAACCGACTACGAGAGCTTGCTCGCCGAGGGCGACCCGGCGGCGCCCGGCCGCTGGCCCGAGGACGAGTGGGAGGCGATCAGCCTCAACTACACCTCCGGCACCACCGGCGACCCCAAGGGCGTCGTCTACCATCACCGCGGCGCCTACCTGAACGCCTTGGGCAACGTGCTCGCCTGGGACATGGCCCACCACCCGGTCTACCTCTGGACGCTGCCCATGTTCCATTGCAACGGCTGGTGCTTTCCCTGGACGGTGACCGCGCTCGCCGGCACCCATGTCTGCCTGCGGCGCGTCGAGGCCGGCGCGATCTACCGGGCGATCGCCGACCACGGGGTCAGCCACCTGTGCGGCGCGCCCATCGTCATGCAGATGATCCTCGGCTCCGGGCCGGACGAGCGCGCCGCCTTCGACCACCAGGTCCAGATGATGACGGCGGCCGCGCCGCCGCCGGCCTCGGTCCTAGCGCGCATGGCCGAGGCCGGGGTCAAGGTGACCCACGTCTACGGCCTGACCGAGACCTACGGCCCCGCCGTGGTGTGCGCCTGGCATCCCGAGTGGGACGGCCTCGACCCCGAGGCCCAGGCGGCCTGCAAGGCCCGACAGGGCGTCAAATACACGGTGCAGGAAGGCCTCATGGTCGGCGATCCGGAGACCCTGGCGCCGGTTCCCTCGGACGGCGAGACCATGGGCGAGGTCTTCATGCGCGGCAACATCGTCATGAAGGGCTACCTCAAGAACCCGGAGGCGACCGCCCGCGCCTTCGACGGCGGCTGGTTCCACACCGGCGACCTGGGCGTGCGCCACGCCGACGGCTATCTCGAGCTCAAGGACCGCTCCAAGGACATCATCATCTCGGGCGGCGAGAACATCTCCTCGATCGAGGTCGAGGGCGCCATCTACCGCCACCCGGCGGTCGCCGCGGTCGCGGTGGTCGCCGCGCCGCACGAGAAATGGGGCGAGACGCCGTGCGCCTTCGTCGAGCTCAAGGCGGGCCAGGCGGCGAGCGCCGAGGACATCATCGCCCATTGCCGCGCGCTCATGGCGCACTTCAAGTGCCCGACGCGGGTGATCTTCGGCGACCTGCCCAAGACCTCGACCGGCAAGATCCAGAAGTTCGTCCTGCGCGAGCGCGCGCGCCGATCCTAGGGCCCGATCGGGCCGGGCCCGGCCGGCGGAGATCCTGATTAACTCTAAGTTATTACAGCAAATTAACCCTTTCAATTCAGATTACGGATGAAGTCGGGACACGCGCCACGCGCGGCCCGCCCGGCTCCTGGCTCAGTGTCGTTCGGGACCCGAGATGACGGCGAAGGTATCGCTCCGCGCGCGGATCTGCCTGGCCGCGGCCTGTCTCGCCGCGGTTCTGGCGGTGGCGTCGAGCGTGCCCGATCACTCGGCCGCGGGGACCGACCCGCGCGACCGCTTGGCCATGCTCGCCGTTCTCAAGGCCGGCCAATACGACCGCCTCGAAGGCTATCTCCGCCGGCTGCACGACGGCTACGAGGCGGGCCGCCGATCCGAGACCGAGCTGGAGGCGGCCTATGCCGCCTTCGCGTCGGCCGATCCGGCCTTGCGGGCGAAGCTGGAGACCTGGGTCGCGCGCCGGCCGGGCTCCTTCGCCGCGCGCCTGGCCCGCGCCGGCTACGACCGGCATCTCGCGCGGATCGCCCGCCGCAACGGCGCGCCGGCGCGGGTCCTCGGGCAGTCCGTCGATGACGTCCTGGCCCGCGCCCGTCGCGACCTCGAGAGGGCGGTCGGCCTCCACCCCCGTCTCGGCGTCGGCTATGCCGCACTGATCGGGATCGCCATGGCCGACGGCGCGGGCCCGCAGGCGGACCGCTGGTTCGAGCGCGGGCTCGCGGCCGACCCGGGCTCGGCCGCCCTGCGGCGCGCCTACCTGCTCTCGCTGCGGCCCTGGCGGCGGCCGGACGAGGATCCCGTGGCGCTGATGGAAAGGCTGCGCGCGCTGGCCGAGGCGAGTGGCGAGACGGCCGGCGAGGCGCGGGACCCGAGCCCGGCGCTGGCGGCCTTGGCCGGCTTTCACGACTACGTCACCGCCGAGCTGTTGCGCCGCCAGCGCCGCCACGGCCAGGCCGAGCTCTACTACCGGGAGGCCCTGGCGCGAGGCCGCGACTGGCTTTACCTGCGCGGCGCCGGCATGAACGCCCTCCAGAGCGCGAAGCCCGTCGCCGCCGTCGGATTCTTCAGCGAGGCGCTCGCCCGCCGCCCGCAGACCCCGGTCCTGCTCGACTGGCGGGCGCACGCGCTGTGGTCGCTGGGCAACCGCGGGGCCGCGCTCGCCGATTGGCGCCTCGCGCTTGCCGTCGATCCCGGCAACCCCGACATCCTCTACGCCTTCGCCCAGGCGCTGCGGCGCCAGGGAGAGGCGGAGCTGGCGGCCGAGGTGATCGAAGGCGCCGCCGGGGTCGCGCGCGAGAACGCGCGCCTGCGCGGCCTGCGCGGCGAGCTGCTGTTGGCGGATCTGGACCGGCCGGACGACGCCATCGCCGAGCTGCGCTCGGCCGTGACGCTCGACCCGGGGGCGGGCGAGAGCTGGCGCGCCTACGCCGAAGCGCTCTATCTCGCCAACGACTGCGAGGGCGCCGCCGACGCCCTCGTCCGCTACCGGCAGCTCTGCGCCGACGGCACCCGCTGCTCGGACGACGATCTGGCGTGGGCCGGCAGAACGCTCGAAGAAACCCGCGATCCCGACATCTGCCCGGTGTACGGTATCCTCGGCCCGTGAGACAACCCGCCGTCCCGGCCCGAGGAGTGAGCGACCCATGATCGTCGAACACGAGGGCAAGCGCCCGCGCATTGATCCCTCCGCCCGCATCGCGCCGACGGCCGTGATCTGCGGCGACGTGACGGTCGGCGCCGACACCAGCGTCGGCTTCGGCGCCGTGCTGACGGCGGAAAGCGGCCCGCTGACGCTCGGCCAGTCCTGCGTCGTCATGGAGAACGCCGTGATCCGCGGCACCAGGCGCCACCCCGCGGCCATCGCCGATCACGTCCTGATCGGCCCCCATGCCATGTTGTCGGGCTGCCGGGTCGGCGAATGCGCCTTCCTCGCCACCGGCTGCGCGATCTTCAACGGCGCGGAGATCGGCGCGCGGGCCGAGGTGCGCGTGCGCGGCACCGTGCATCTCTCGACCCGCCTGCCGCCCGACGCCGTGGTGCCGATCGGCTGGGTAGCGGTCGGCGATCCAGCGCAGATTCTGCCGCCCGAGCGCCACGACGAGATCTGGCGGCTGCAGGAACCGCTGGGGTTTCCCAAGGAGGTTTTCGGCGTCGAGCGTCCGCCGCCCGGCTCGACCAACATGCCGGAGATCACGCGTCGCTATGTCAAGGTGCTGGCCCGCCACCGGGCGGACCGGATCATCGAGTAATCCAGGTCATCGCGCGGCCGCCTCGCACCGGCTGTGTGCCAGGAGACGCCGCGAGGGACGCCGGAGAAGACGCCGTGCGGCTGGCGGACTTCGAGGCTTCGGAGCGCCGCTGCGCAGCCGCGCCGATCGGAGCTTGAATGAGCCGGCCTGGGTCAGGCTGTGACTTGCTTGTCTTCGTGCTTGTCGTCGTGCTCGAGGTTGGCGATTTCGTCTTTTATTCGGAGTTTCTGACGTTTGAGTTCGGCGATGCGGAGGTCGTCGGGGTGGGGCCTTTGGTTTTCAGCCTCAATCTCGTGCTTGAGGTCTAAGTGCTTGGAACGCAGAGCTTCGATATGCTCCTGAACCGACATCTGCATCCTCCTTGGCTTAGCTATATGTCATTATGGTAACCTGGGATCGGTCGCTTTGCCAAGCAAGTGGCCACCACCGAAAGGGGGCCCGGGAGGGGTCCCGAAAGGGGGCCAGGGAGAGCGCGTCGCCGGATGACCAAGCCTGATCGCCTGATCGTCGGAATGAGCGGCGCGAGCGGCGTCGTCTACGGCGTGCGCCTGCTCGAGGCGCTGCGCGAATCGCCGATCGAGACCCATCTGGTCATGAGCAAGTCGGCCGAGGTGACCCTTGCCTACGAAACCGAGCTCAAGGTCTCGGACGTCCAAGGGCTGGCCGACGTCTGGTATCCGCCGGGCGACATGGGCGCGGCCCTTTCCAGCGGCTCGTTCCCGACCCTCGGCATGGTGGTCGCCCCCTGCTCCATGCGCTCGCTGGCGGAGATCGCCGGCGGCGTCACGACCTCGCTGTTGAGCCGGGCCGCCGACGTCGTGCTCAAGGAGCGCCGGCGCCTCGTGCTGATGGTGCGCGAGACGCCGCTGCACAGCGGCCACCTGCGCAACATGCTGGCGGTGTCCGAGCTGGGCGCGATCATCGCGCCGCCGGTGCCGGCGTTCTACGCCCGCCCGGCCAGCCTGGACGACATGATCGACCAGACCGTCGGGCGGGTGCTCGACCTGTTCGGCCTGGACAGCGATCGCGTGCGGCGGTGGGGCGAGCCGGCGGCCGGCGGCGCGCCGCCCTTGCGGAGCCTGCGCCGGCCGAAAGAACGCTAGGTATCGCCGGCCGATATCACCGAAATCACCGACATTACCGGGACGGCCGAGTCTCCGCGCCCCCGGGCGCGGCGAAGGCGGCCTTCACCACGGCCTCGAGATCCGCCCGGTCGCGCGCCGCCGGCGCCACTCCGGCCACCTCGAGATAGCGCGCGAGGTTCGCCGCCGCGCACTCCGCTTGGTGGGCCGCTTGGTGGGCCGCTTGGTGGGCCGCCTTGCGAGCCGGCGGCTGCGTCTCGGCGGCGCGCGGCGGCAGGGCGTCGACCA
>JAWWCG010000248.1:0-5887 GCA_033720555.1 Kiloniellales bacterium
CGGCCGGTCAGATAGCGCGAGTAGTTCTCGATGCCGGCGCACGAGCCGGTCGCCTCGATCATCTCCAGGTCGAAGGTGGTGCGCTGCTCCAGGCGCTCGGCCTCGAGCAGCCGCCCGGACTCGCGGAACTCGGCGAGGCGCGCCTTCAGGTCGGCGGCGATCAGCTTGCTCGCCTGCTGCAGCGTCGGGCGCGGCGTCACGTAGTGGCTGTTGGCGTAGACCTTGATCGCGCCCAGGGGCTCGATCTTCTCGCCGGTGAGCGAATCGATCTCGTGGATCGCCTCGATCTCGTCGCCGAACAGGGAGACCCGCCAGGCCCGGTCCTCGTAGTGGGCGGGGAAGATCTCGACCGTGTCGCCGCGCACCCGGAAGCTGCCGCGCGGGAAGGCGACGTCGTTGCGCTTGTAGTGGAGCTCGACCAGGCCCTTCAGCAGGTCCGAACGGTTGACGCTCTCGCCGGCCTCCAGGGTCATGGTCATGCGCGCGTAGGTCTCCGGCGAGCCGATGCCGTAGATGCAGGAGACCGAGGCGACGATCACCACGTCGCGCCGCTCGAACAGCGCCCGCGTGGCCGAGTGGCGCATGCGGTCGATCTGCTCGTTGATCGAGCTTTCCTTCTCGATGTAGGTGTCGCTCCGGGGCACGTAGGCCTCGGGCTGGTAGTAGTCGTAGTAGGAGACGAAGTACTCGACCGCGTTCTCCGGAAAGAACGACTTCATCTCGCCGTAGAGCTGGGCGGCCAGCGTCTTGTTGGGCGCCAGGATGAGCGACGGCCGTTCGACCGCCTGGATCACCTGGGCGATGGTGAAGGTCTTGCCCGAGCCGGTGACGCCGAGCAGCACCTGGTCGCGCTCGCCGGCGCGCAGGCCCGCGATCAGCTCGGCGATCGCCTGGGGCTGGTCGCCGGCCGGCTGGAACTCGGAGACGAGGGCGAACGGCCGGCTCTCCAGCTTGGGCTGGGCGTGCACCGACTGGGAGGTCGGGAAGGGCTGGCTGACGACGGAGGCCATGGCCCCTTATATGCCAACTCGGGCCACTGGGGGGAAGGGGGTGGGAGCCTGTCGCGGCGGCCATGTTGCCATGGCGCTGACGAACTCCGGTGCTACTGTGAACGTCGCGCCTGCTGCCGAATGAACGCTAGGATACGGGCGATCGCCGCGGCCTGCGCCGCGCCGGCCGGCCCGGCGCCTTAGCGAGGAGGCATGTTCGCCATGAGAAAGTCCCATCTGGCGGCGCTCGTCGTCGCGCTCGCGCTTACCGGATGCGCCGGGGCCAAGGACGCGGTCGTCCCCGAGGGCGGGGCCGCCCGCGCCGAGAGCGCCCGGCTCGCCGCCGTCGATTGGTCCGGGGCGGAGGTGGTCACCGTTTCGCTGTCGGAGTTCGCCTTCGCGCCCGACGCCCTCACGTTCCGGCGCGGCGCGCCCTATCGCCTGCGCCTGCGCAACGACGGCGACGTGACCCACTATTTCGTCTCGGAAGGCTTCTTCGGGGCCATCGCTGTCGAGAAGCTGCAGACGCCCGAGGGCGATATCGCGCGGCCGGAAGTCGCCTCGATCGCCCTGGCGCCGGGTGCCGAGAAGGAGCTTTGGTTCGTCCCGCTCGACGCGGGCGCCTACGAGCTCGAATGCACCGCGCCGCTGCACAGCGCGTTCGGCATGGTCGGCCGGATCAGGATCACGTGAGGCGGCCGCCCCGCCTTTCGCTTCGCTCGCGGTACTGCTCTAGACTGGGCGCAGGAAACATCGCCGTGCATGGCCCATGACCGAGGACGCCGGAGCGAAAGAGGCGGCGGCAGCGCTGGCGCTGATCGCCGCGGCCTTCGCCGAGCGGGCGCGCCCGGCGGTCATGACGGACTCCCTGCAGCTCTCCGACGTCGAGTACGCCGAGGTCATGGCCTTCGACGGCCTCGCCTGGCCGGAGGTCGACTTCGAGACGATCGAGGCCAACGCCGACGCGGTCTTCTGGTTCGCGCCGCAGGCCTTCTGCTACTACCTGCCGGGCTTCCTCGCCGCGGGGCTGAAAGCGGACCGGCGCGACACCAACGCCTACGACGCGCTGGTCGGCATGCTCGACCGCAGCCCGGAGCCCGCCTGGTGGGACGACTTCTTCCGGCCGCGCTGGACGCTGCTCACCGCCGCCGAGCTCGACGCCGTCGCCGCCTGGCTGCGCTGGTTCCAGGCGGCCGAGCCCGAGGCCTTCCACGCCAACAGCTTCGAGCGGGCGCTGGCGACCCTCGCGCTTCTGAAGGCCCGGCGGACGGCCGGCTAGGGCGCCCGGCCGAGACCGCGCCGCAGCCGCCGGTGCCAAGAGACCGTTTTCCTTGACATTCCCGCCCCGGGGGGCCATGTCTGGGCCGTACATTGTCTCGCGAGTGCGCGAAGCACCGCCGTCCGGCGGTGCCGTTTCCCGGGAACAATAAGCAAGAAACCGCCCGTTCCGGCCGCGCCCGGAGTCGGGCCAAACGCCCGGGCCCGACCGCATCCCAGATGCCGTCCGCCCCCTCGGGCGCAAAAGGATAGCCTTAGTGACTCATAGTGATTTTTCCGCGTTCGGCCTGGCCGAGCCGATCCAGCGCGCGTTGCGCGCCCGCAACCATCTCGTCCCGACGCCGATCCAGGCGCGGGCCATTCCGGCGCTGCTCGCCGGCCGGGACATGCTGGGCATCGCCCAGACCGGCACCGGCAAGACGGCTGCCTTCGCCCTGCCGATCCTCCACCACCTCGCCGGCAAGCCCGCCGGAAAGGGGCCGCGCGGGCCGCGCGCCCTGATCCTGGCGCCGACCCGCGAGCTGGCGATCCAGATCGCCGACGAGTTCGCCCAATACGGCCGCGCGCTCGATCTCAGCCAGACCGTGATCATCGGCGGCGTCGGCCAGCACCCGCAGGTCAAGGCGCTGGCCCGCGGCGTCGACATCCTGATCGCCACGCCCGGCCGCCTGCTCGACCTCTTGAGCCAGCGGCGGGTCAGGCTCGACGCGGTCGAGGTCCTGGTGCTCGACGAGGCCGACCGCATGCTCGACATGGGCTTCGTGCGCGACGTCCGCAAGATCGTCGCGGCCTTGCCGAAGGCGCGCCAGTCGCTGCTGTTCTCCGCCACCATGCCGGGCGAGGTCGCGCGCCTCGCCGGCGACATGCTGCGCGAGCCGCTGCGGGTCGAGGTGACGCCCCAGTCGACCCCGATCGAGCGCATCGAACAGAGCGTCTACCACGTCGCCGCCGCCGCCAAGGAGGCCTTGCTCGCCCGGGTCCTCGGCGATCCCGCCCTGTCGCGGGTGATCGTCTTCGCGCGCACCAAGCACCGGGCCAACCGGGTCGCGGCGCGGCTCGACAAGGCCGGCGTCGCCGCCGAGGCGATCCACGGCAACAAGTCCCAAGGCGCCCGCCAGCGCGCCCTCGCGCGGTTTCGCGACGGCGACGTGCGGGTCCTGGTGGCGACCGATATCGCGGCGCGCGGCATCGACGTCGACCGGGTCAGCCACGTCATCAACTTCGAGCTGCCGAACGAGCCGGAGAGCTACGTCCACCGCATCGGGCGCACGGCGCGCGCTGGCGCCGACGGGGCGGCGCTGTCGTTCTGCGACCCGGCCGAGCGTGCCTATCTGCGCGACATCGAACGCCTGATCCGCCGCCGGCTGACGGTGATCGGCGAGACGCCGGCAGCGTCGAAAACCGCGTCTGCGGCCGAGCCGAAAGCTCCCGAGGCGGACGGCAAGGTCACGAGGCTGCGCGACGCGCGGCGGCCCGGCCAGCGCCGCTCCCGCGGCGGCCGCCGCCGCCGCCAGGCGGCCTAGTCGGCCCAGAAAGCCCAGAAAGCCCAGACTGGCCAGACAGGCCAGTCAGGCGAGCGGCCCGTTGGGCGCGAGCAGCACCTTGCCGCCGCGCCCCTCGCGGGCGGCGTGGGCGAGGGCCGCCTTGACCTCCGTCAGGCGATAGCTCGCTTCGACGTCCACGTGGAGGCTGCCGTCGGCGAGCCGCGGCATGAGCTCGCCGTAGAGCGCGGCGAGCGCGTCCGGGCTCATGGCGCGCATGGCCTTGGCGAGCCAGAAGCCGGTTAGCGTGATGCCCTTGAAGACGGTCTGGTCGGCGCGCACCTGGCAGGGCGCGCCGCTCAGGAGGCCGTAGTTCACCACCGTCCCGTCGTCGGCCAGGCAGTCGGCCAGGCGCTCGGTTGCCGCCCCGGCGACCGCGTCGATGGCGAGTTTGATGGCGGCGCCGCCGGTCGCCGCCGCGACCTTTTCGGCGAGGTCGGGGCCGTCGACCACCACCGCGTCGGCGCCGATCGCCCGGAGCGGCTCGATCAGCTCCTCGCGGCGCACCACGTTCGCGGTCTTGAGGCCGCGCGCCTTGGCGAGGCGGATCAGGTTGACGCCGACGCCGGAGTTGGCGGCGTTCTGGATCACCCAGTCGCCGGGCGAGAGGGAGACCGGGCCGCACAGCATGAGGTGCGCGGTCGCCGGGTTGACCTTCAGCATGGCGAGCTGGGCGACGTCGGTCCCGGCCGGCGCCTTGACCAGCTCGCCCGCTTTGAGGACGAGGCGCTCGGCCCAGTTGGCGCGGCCCAGGCTCATCACCAGGTCGCCGGGGGCGAGGCCGGCGACGCCGTCGCCCAGCGCCGCCACGCGGCCGGCGCCCTCGATGCCCAGGCGCGCCGGCAGCGGCGGCTTGCTCGCGTACTTGCCCTCGATGAGCAGCAGCTCCGCCGGGTTGATCGGGCAGGCCAGCATCTCGACCAGCACCTCGCCGGGGCCGGGCGCGCCGGGATCGTCCGCCTCGACGCACGCGACCACCTCGGACGGGACGCCGAAGGCGGTGAGCTCCGCGCATTTCATGACGCCTCTCCTCAAGCCTCTCCACTCGTGGACCCTCTCGCCAGGGTTATAGCGCAGGCCGGCGGCCTTCCGCTCGCTTCTTTCGGCGGTTGCGCATTGATCTTGCGCCGGTCGCGCCCAAGTCTTTGTCTAACGACACTCGCAGGGCTTGCCCCGGACTCGCCCCGGACTCGCCCTGGACTTGCCCCGGATTCTCCCTGACGCCCGCTCCCGGGCATTGGAGACGAACATGAGACTCTTGCTCCCCGCGCTCCTCGCGCTCGGCCTGCTGGTTCCGAGCGGGGCCGCCCTGGCGCACCACGGCTGGTCGTGGACCACCGGCGGCAACATCGAGCTGGTCGGCGTCATCAAGACGGCCCGGCTCGGCAATCCTCACGGCGTCCTCGAGGTGGACGTCGACGGCGAAGTCTGGACCGTCGAGGTCGGCCAGCCCTGGCGCAACGAACGCGCCGGCCTCAAGGACGGCGATCTCGCCGAAGGGGTCGAGATCCGCGCCATCGGCGAGCCCGCGGCCGAGCCCTCGGAGAAGCGCATGAAGGTCGAGCGGCTGTTCCTCGGCGACCGGGAATACATCCTCTACGAAAACCGGGACTGAGCCGCGTGGAGGCGCTGCTCGCGGCGCTGGAGCACACCGGCGTCGCCCAGGCGCTGCGCGTCTCGCGCTGGGGCTACGCCGCGGTCAACGCGGCCCACATCCTGGGCGTCGCCCTGCTGGTCGGGGCGATCGTGCCGCTTCATCTGCGCTTCCTCGGGGCGTGGCGCGGCGTCTCGCGCGCCGCCCTGGTGCGGGTCTTGGTGCCGGTCGCGGCGGCCGGCCTCGCCCTCGCCGCGACCGCCGGGGCGCTGCTGTTCTCGGTGCGGGCGCGCGAATACGCCGACATCGGCTTCCTGCAGGCCAAGCTCGTGCTGGTGGCGCTCGCCACCCTCTCCGCGATGCTGCTCCACCGCGCCCACGGCTTCCGGCTCGAGAGCGCGCGCGACGCGCGGCTGGCCGGCCACGCCGCGATCGGGCTGGCCTGCTGGATCGGCGCGCTGGTCTGCGGCCGCCTGATCGCCTTC
>JAWWCG010000249.1:0-5885 GCA_033720555.1 Kiloniellales bacterium
GGGCCCGAGAAACGCCTGGTCGCGCTGGTGGTGGAGGCCGACGACGTCGACGTCAACCGCGACGAGCCGCTGTTCCACGACGGCGCATGCGTCGGCTACGTCACCTCCGGCGGCTACGCCCACACCACCGGCCACAGCGTCGCCCTCGGCTACGTGCCGAGCGCGCTGGCGCGCGACGACGCGGTCTTCGAGATCGAGATTCTCGGCGAGCGGCGGCCGGCCAGGCTACAGCCGCGCCCGCTCTACGACCCCGAGGGCGCGCGCATGCGCGGCTGAGCCTCAGTCCGCCAGCAGCCGGAACGCCTTGACCGGCTCGCTGCGCCCCTTGACCTCGTAGTCGCCCACCGGCTCGACGGCGAGGGCCTCGCCCACCGCGTTCGCCACCCGCTCGCTCACCAGGATGGTGGCGGCCTCGCCGCGGTCGAACTCGCGGCCGAGGGCTTCCAGGCGCTGACAGGTGTTCACGGTGTCGCCGACGATGGTGTAGTTGATCCGCCCGGGGGCGCCGATATTGCCGACCACCACCGGCCCGCTGTGGACGCCGATGCGGATGCGCGCGAAGGGCCGGCCCGCGGCCTGGCGCGCGGCGTTGTCCGCCGTCATGGCGCGGCCGATGGCGATCGCCGCGCGGCAGGCCCGCAGGGCGTGGTCGCCTTGCGCGTCCGGCGCGCCCCAGAACGCCATGAGCGCGTCGCCGATGTACTTGTCGATGGTGCCGTCCTCCGCCTCGACGCAGGCGGCCAGCAGCGAGAAATGCTCGTTCAGGAAGTCGGCCACCTCGGCGGCGGGTAGCTGCTCGGACATGGCGGTGAAGCCGACGATGTCGGTGAACATGACGGTCAGCTCGCGCTCCTGCGAGACGAGCGGCGCGTCCGAGTGGCTGGCGATCAGCCGGCTCACCAGCCGGCGCGGCACATAGCGCTCGAACGACCGGAGGCCGCCCAACATGGCGTTGAAGGCGCGCGCCTGCTCGTCCAGCTCGCTGATCCGGCTGCCCGGCAGCAGCGCGACGTCGCCCAGGTCGAGCCCGCTGATCTTCGTGGACTCGGCGGCGACGCGCTGGATCGGCCGGGCCAGCAGTCGCCCGAGCAGAACCGCCAGCCCCACGGCCAGCGCGGCGATCAGCGCCCCGATCACCGCGCCGTGGCGCAAGCGGGACATCGCCTGCATGGTGTCTTCCATGGGCAGCCAGACGCCGAATTGCCAGGGGACCTCGCCGAAGCGCTCGACCTGCTTAGTGGCGACCAGGTAGGACTGCCCGCCGACGCTCACCCTGAGCACTTGGATGCCGTCCGCCGTGAGGGGCTCCATGCCCGCCATCTCCTCGCCGCTCGGCAGGGAGGCCAGCACCAGGTCGCCGACCCGGTCGAGCGCGGCGACCGGCGTCTCCCGGCTCAGATCCGGGTGCGGCGAGACGAGCGCCGGATGGGCGAGCACGTGGTCGTCGCCCTGCAGGACGAAGACGGTGGCGTCCCGGTCCTCGCCGATGTCGGCCATGAGCTGCGAGAGCCCGCGCATGGAGACCAGGCTGGCGACGAATCCCAAATAGTCGCCGTCGCGCCGGAGCGGGCGGCGCAGGTTCAAATAGCTCGTGCCGTTGATGTGCACGGGCTCGTACCACCGCGCGCCGGCGCGCGCCGCCACGTCGTCGAGTTGCCGGCGCAGGCGCTCCGTCGACGAGGCGGGCTCGGTCTTGATCTCGAGCGCGCGGTCCTCGCCCTGCTGCACGCTGAGCACGCTGAGGTCGGTCGCGACCAGCACCACGGCCGCGATCTGCGGCGTCGCGGCGAGCCCGCCCACCAGGAGCGCCTGCAGGCGCTCGCGGTCGCCGGCGGGAAAGTCGCCGCTTTCGATCTGCCGCCCCAGGAAGTCGATCTGATCGACCGCCGGCAGCAGGTGCGCCTCGAGGGCGATCTCGATGGCGCCGAAGGCTTCCCGGATGTTCTGGTGGGTCAAGGCGACCACGCTCGTGCGGCTGGTGACGAGCTGGGTGACGAGGACGGCGATCACCGCCGCCAGCACCAGCCCGCCGATCGCGACGCCGAGGGCCAGGGTGATCGACCAGTGGGAAAGTCTGCGTGCCGTTCTCACTCGTGTCTCGCCCGTGTCTCGCGTGTGCTAGCGGCCGGCCGGCCCTCGGGTCCGCCGGGCCGCCGTCATGGTGGGAGCACACTTCTATCAACCGCGCGGCCGGGCGGTCCAGCGCGAGACGCTTGACAGCCACGCCTCCGCGGGTGTCAGCTTGGGCTCAGGCGCCGATTTGAGGCTTAGATTGCGGGCGCTTTAGAAATGCGGCTAAAGCGAGCGGACCGATCAACCGCCCGGCGACGCCGTGGCGGTTTTTTTTGGTTCCGACATCGGCCTGGTCCACCGCGAACGGACCCCCGGGATTTGACGGGGCAGCTTGCTCCGGGTCACCAAACGCTAAAGCGCCACCGGCATGGTGGGCCCCAAACTCTAGACAGGAGCGTCGACCAATGTCGGATATATGCCAAGAGGTTACTGAGACGACTTCAAGCGATATAGAAGCCTTCGCCGGTGCCGCGCTGCCGGCCGACGCGGCGCTGGTGATCGTCGATCTGCAGAAGGCCTTCGACGATCCCCGCTTCGCCCGCCGCAACAACCCCGAGGCCGAGGCCAACACGGCCCGGCTGCTCGCCTGCTGGCGCGCGAGCGGGCGTCCGGTGATCCACGTGCAGCATCTCTCGCGCGAGCCGGACTCGCCCTACCGGCCGGGCCAGCCCGGCTGCGACTTCAAGGACGAGGTGCGCCCCCAGGCGGGCGAGCTGGTGGTGCAGAAGTCGACCAACAACGCCTTCCTCGACACCGGCCTCGGCCCCTATCTCGACAGCAAGCAGATCCGCACCCTGGTGGTCGTCGGCGTCGCCACCAACAACTGCGTCGAGGCCACGGTCCGCATGGCCGGGAATCTCGGCTACGAGACCTATGTCGTGGCCGACGCGACGGCGACCGCGGACCGCACCGACCTGGCCGGCCGGGTCTGGCGCGCCGAGGAGATTCAGGCGCTCACCCTGGCCAATCTGAGCGGCGAATCCGCGAGCGTCGTCTCGACCGAAGAGGTCCTGGCACGTGCCTCGGCCCGGTCCTTGACGGACTGACCACGCTCGCCGCCCCCGAAGTCCAACATCTGGGCGAAGATCAAGCCGTCACGCCGCTGCCGGCCGCCAGGCGAAGACGCCTTCCGTTCGAGCCCGCACCGCGGGCGCAGCGAGGCAGGTGGCAACCGCGTCATAGCCTTGGGCGCCGAAATAGGGGGCAACGTAACTTGGCACACTGTGATTGGCGGGACAAAGAATGATGGCCTCATGGGCTCCAACGGATGCCAGATCCAAGATTTCGCAGGAGCGGGTGGTCAGGAAGAGCGGCATCCGGCCCGCCTCGCGGCGGCGTAGATGTGCGGCCAGGGCTCGTTGAGAGGCCTCGTCAATGCCCTGCTCAATCATGTCCACCACCAGCATGTTTAGCTTGTTGGCTTCCAAGGCAGCCAGGAGGGCAATAAGGGCGTCCGACGGAACTGCGCCGTCCTCGACGAGCCAGGACAGAGCCTCATCCACCCTCGATCTCAGAGCCTGGTCGGCGTCCAAGCACGCTCGCGCCTGCCGGCCTCCGTCTTCCAAACGCTCCAGACCAAGAAAGGCGGCGTTGGGCAGGGTCTCGGCAAGGCGCCGCGCAAACTTCGTCTTGCCGCTAAAGAGCGGACCGACAATGTAATTCAGCCGTCGAACCTCGCGCAGCTCGAACCGTTCACCCGCCCACGGCCAGGGAAGATCGAAGGCGATGACGGGCTCGGGGGCCATTGCCAACCGTCGCACCAATTCCCCGGCTGTGGGCGCATCGCTGTTCGCAAGATCGCCC
The DNA here is from genome assembly GCA_033720555.1 of Kiloniellales bacterium. GTDB lineage: Bacteria > Pseudomonadota > Alphaproteobacteria > Kiloniellales > JAKSDN01 > CALJXB01. The sequence continues at coordinate 3,877 of JAWWCG010000249.1, forward strand.
CGTAGGCTGCGGACCTTTTCCACTGAGCCGGCAATTCGACGAAGCTGACCCTCAAGCGTTGCCTGGTGAGCCGCGAGGGCCTGCTCCAATCCGTCGGCATCTTCTTTGAGGACCCGTGCAATCTGCGTCAGGCTGAAGCCGAGGGAACGCAAGGCCACGATTTCGGCGGCGCGGCTCACTTCCTCGGGGCCATAGGCTCGCCAACCGATTGCAGTGCGAACCGGGGTTATCAAGCCGCGTTGCTCGTAGATCCGCAGCGCTTTGGCTGAAACACCAAGTTTCTTCGCGGCTTCGGAAGGACTCAGGAACTTGGCCGAAGTGTTCATAGGCGTCCTCGCTCATTGCAAACCGGCTGACCTTATCGGGGCGGCCTCTGGGTCCAAGTCAACAGGGAATTCGCTAGGGAGCCGAATCAGTGAGAGAATAGGTACATTGGGCCGGGCCCGGTCGTTCGAGGCCGCTGATCCTAGTGTCCGCTATCCCGATCGTTTTCCGACAGGAGTCGATAGCTAGTCCTATACTCGCCGATCGGTCAGAGGGAACATTTTACGCGCCCGCCCAGCGCAATGCGTGGCAGCTCCCGCAGACGGCGCTGGCTCGAAATCCGGGTTTGCGGTGTCCCGAGGCGGCCAGTGAAATCGGCCGGCCCCAAGATTTCGGCCCGGCTTGTTGCGCCGCGCCGCACGGCCTAAACTCGGCGCCGCCAACCCAATGGGGCTCCGGAGGCAAGTGGTTACATGGCCAAGGCAAAGTCCAATCCCGTGCTGCGGGCGGTGACGGAAGGCCTCGATCCGGCCGCGCGGGGCGCGGCGGCGCGGGCGCCGGACACCCTCGGCGCCTATCCCCAGGTCCGCATGCGGCGCAACCGGGCCCACGACTGGACGCGGCGCCTGGTGGCCGAGGCGCGGCTCGGCGCCGACGACCTGATCTGGCCGGTGTTCGTCCAGGAGGCCGACGGCACCAGCGCGGTCGCGGCCATGCCCGGGGTCGAGCGCTACGGCCTCGACGCCCTGGTCGACGCCGTCGGCGCGGCGGCGGAGCTCGGCATCCCGGCGATCGCCCTCTTCCCCTATCTCGACGACGCCGCGAAGTCGCCCGACTGCGAGGAGGCGACCAATCCCGACAACCTGGTGTGCCGGGCGATCCGCGCCGTCAAGGCGGCCCTGCCCGACGTCGGCGTGATCTGCGACGTCGCGCTCGATCCCTACAACAGCCTGGGCCACGACGGCCTGGTGCGCGACGGGCTGATCCTGAACGACGAGACCGTCGAGGTCCTGGTCGATCAGGCCCTGGTGCAGGTGGCGGCCGGCTGCGACGTGATCGCGCCGTCGGACATGATGGACGGGCGCATCGGCGCGATCCGCCAGGCGCTCGACGGCGCGGGCCATCACCACGCGCTGATCCTGGCCTATGCCGCCAAGTACGCCTCCGCCTTCTACGGGCCGTTCCGCGAGGCCGTCGGCTCCGGCGGCGCGCTGGTCGGCGACAAGAAGACCTATCAGCTCGACCCGGCCAACGGCGACGAGGCGCTGCGCGAGGTCGCGCTCGACCTCGACGAGGGGGCGGACATGGTGATGGTCAAGCCGGGCCTGCCCTACCTCGACATCGTGCGCCGGGTGAAGGAGGCCTTCGCGGTGCCGACCCTGGCCTATCAGGTGAGCGGCGAGTACGCGGCGCTCAAGGCGGCGGCGCTCAACGGCTGGCTCGACAACGACAAGGTGGTGCTGGAGAGCCTGCTCGCCTTCAAGCGCGCCGGCGCCGACGCGGTGCTCAGCTATGCCGCGATCGAGGCCGCCAAGCTGATGAGGAGCGGATAGCCCCGCCGTCGCCCACCTCCCGCCGCCGGCCGCGACTTCGCCGGCGACTCCGCGGCGTCCGCGCGGCGGCGCTCCCGGCCCTGCTGATCCTGCTGGCCCTGCTGGCGCCGCTCTCGCCGGCTGTAGCCGAGGCCCCGAGCCCCCCGCGATCGCTCAGATCGACGTCGATCTGGAACTGGTGCTCGCCGTCGA
>JAWWCG010000250.1:0-5869 GCA_033720555.1 Kiloniellales bacterium
GACGATCCTCTTCATCCCCTTCGCGCGGGTGGTCGGCGACCTCGGCCTGCAGGATTCCCTGTGGGCGCTGGTGCTGGTCTATCCCAGTTTCGCGGTGCCGTTCTGCACCTGGCTGCTGATGGGCTTCTTCAAGGCGGTGCCCCGCGATCTGGAGGAGGCGGCGATGATCGACGGCTTGAGCCGCTTCGGCGCCTTCCTGCGGGTCGTCGTGCCGGTCTCGACGGCCGGCATCGTCACCGTGGTGATCTTCGCCTTCACCCTGGTGATGCAGGAGTTCATCTACGCGCTCACCTTCATCACGGCCTCCTCGCGCCTCACCGTCAGCGTCGGCGTGCCGACCTTCCTGGTGCGCGGCGACGTCTATTTCTGGGGCTCGCTGATGGGCGCCTGCGCAATCACCAGCCTGCCGGTGGCCATCGTTTACAATTTTTTCGTCAACCGCTTCGTCAGCGGCTTCACCGTCGGCGCGATCAAATAGCTGTCCGCCGCCTTTCTATCGGCCGCGAGGTCTCGAACTCGGTCTTCACCGAAAAGGGGCTGGCCAGAGCGCTCGTCAGTCGTAACATGCGGGGGGCGCCGGCGACGGCGGCCGACGGGACGCAAGGGGCGAGCGGGGGACTCGGGTCCGGGCGGTGGCCCGAATGTCGGTCCACCTGTCGGTCCGCGAGTCGAGGGAGGGGGATCTAGGACCCGTGTTCGACGAGATGCTGCGCGACGGCGATCGAATCCACCCGGCCTATCAGGCCGTGGCGGACTGGATCGAGGAGTCCGGCATCGACCTCTTGGTCCAGCGCCGCCGCGAGGCCGAGGCGCTGTTCCGGCGCATCGGCATCACCTTCGCGGTCTACGGCGAGGGCGGCGATCCGGAGCGGTTGATTCCCTTCGATCTGGTGCCGCGGGTGTTCAGCGCGGCGGAATGGCGGCGCATGTCGGGCGGCATCCGCCAGCGCGCCCGGGCCCTCAACGCCTTCCTCTACGACGTCTACCATCGCGGCGAGATCATCCGCGCCGGCATCGTGCCGGGCGAGCTGATCTATCGCAACCCGGCCTTCCTGCCGGAGATGGTCGGCATGGATCCGCCCGGCCGGGTCTATAGCCACATCGTCGGGATCGATATCGTGCGCACCGGCCCGGACGCCTTCCTGGTGCTCGAGGACAATTGTCGAACCCCCTCCGGCGTCAGCTACATGCTGGAGAACCGCGAGATCATGATGCGCATGTTCCCGGCCCTGTTCTCCGCCGGGAACATCGAGCAAATCGACGACTACCCCGACCAGTTGAGCCGTACGCTGGTCGAGCTGGCGCCGCCCGGCGGCGACGGCAACCCGACCGTGGTGCTGCTGACGCCGGGCTCGCTGAACAGCGCCTATTACGAACATTCCTATCTCGCCGACCTGATGGGAATCGACCTGGTCGAAGCCCAGGACCTGTTCGTCGACGAGGGCCGCGTCTGGATGCGCACGACTCGCGGCCCGCAGCAGGTCGACGTGATCTACCGCCGGATCGACGACGACTACATCGATCCCCTGGCATTTCGGCCGGAGAGTATGTTGGGCGTGCCGGGGCTGTTCGACGTCTACCGCGCCGGCGGCGTCACGCTCTGCTCGGCGCCAGGCGCCGGCATCGCCGACGATAAGGCGATTTACAGCTACGTCCCGGACATGATCGGCTTCTATCTGGGCGAGACGCCGATCCTAGAGAACGTCTCGACTTGGCGGTGCGCGGATCCGGAGCAGTTTGCCTATGTGCTCGATCATATGGAGGAGCTGGTGATCAAGGAGGTTCACGGCTCGGGCGGCTACGGCATGTTGATCGGGCCGCGCTCGACGCAGGCGGAGCGCGAGCGCTATGCCGAGCGGCTCAAGGCCGCGCCGCAGGCCTTCATCGCCCAGCCGACGCTGGATCTCTCGACCTCGCCGACGCTGGCCGGCGACACGGTGGCGGGCCGGCACGTGGACTTCCGGCCGTTCTGCCTGCTCGGCCGCGAGATCCGGTTGGTCCCGGGCGGCCTGACCCGGGTCGCCCTGGTCGAGGACTCCCTGGTCGTCAATTCCAGCCAGGGCGGCGGCGTCAAGGACACTTGGGTGTTGCGGGACTGACCCCATGCTCAGTCGCACGGCGGAGAACCTCTATTGGCTGGCGCGCTACATGGAGCGGGCCGATTCCACCGCCCGCCTGATCGAGATGGGCCGGCGCATGGCCCTGCTTCCCCGGGCGCTCGGCCAGGACGAGTGGCGCTCGGTGATCCGCGCCTCCGGCGTGGCCATCGAGGCCGCCGCCAGCGAGCGCCGCCTGAGCGAGGTCGATTGCGTCGGCGCCCTCCTGCTGTCGCCGGACAACCCCTCGTCGATCCGATGCTGCCTGGCGCGCGCTCGGGCCAACGGGCGCGCGGTCCGCACGGCGCTGACCCGCGACATGTGGGACGTGCTGAACGAGGATTGGCGCCGGCTCGACCAGATCGACGAGCGCTCTGCATGCCAGGATCTGCCGCACCTTCTGGAATGGGTCGAACGGCGCGCCGCGACCTTTCGCGGCGCGGTGAGCAGCGGCATGCTGCGCAGCGACCGCTACGACTTCCTGCAGCTCGGCAGCTACGTCGAGCGCGCCGACATGATGCTGCGGCTGCTCGACGTCAAATACTACGTGCTGCTGCCCGAAACCGAGGTCGCGGGCGGCAGCCGCGACCACCACCAGTGGACCTCGGTGCTGCACGCCAACTCGGCGATCCGGGCCTATCACCACGTCTACCGCGGCGACTACTCGCCGTGGAAGATCGCCGACTTTCTCATCCTCAACGCCAACTTTCCCCGCTCGCTCGCCCACAGCTACCGGCGCGTCGGCGAGCACCTGGAGCAGCTCGCCCGGCGCTACGGCACGCGGCACACCTGCCACACGACGGCGAACGAGATGATCGCGCACCTCTCGGACACGGGCATGGGCGAGATCTTTCAGACCGGGCTGCACGAATTCATCACCGAGACGATCGGCGTCACCGGCCGCCTGTCCAACGAGATCGGCCAGGCCTATCACTTCTGAGAGTCCCATGCTGCTTTCCGTTCGCCACCGCACGCTCTATCGATATCAGCCGGCCGCCAGCCGCATCGGCCTGCGATTGCGGCTCTACCCCTCCCGGTTCGACGGCCAGGCGGTTCGCGACTGGTCGGTAACGGTGAACGGCGCGGAGGCGCCCGCGCTGCTCACCGACGGCTTCGGCGACGGCGTCGGGCTGTGGCATTGCCATGTCCCGTGCGAGTTGGTCGAGGTGGTGGCCGCCGGCGTGGTCGAAACCGCCGACAAGGCCGGCGTGGTCGGCCGCCTGCCGCGCCGCCCGCCGCCGGCGCTCTTCCTGCGCGAGACCTCGCTGACGGCGCCGGACGACGCCATCCGGGGGCTTGCCGCGCGCACGCCGGGCGAGACCCGGCTGGACCGCATGCATCTCCTCTCCGAGGCGGTGCGCGACGCCATCGACTATCGGGCCGAGGTGACGACCAGCGAAACCACCGCGGCCGAGGCGCTCGCCGCGGGGGCCGGCGTCTGTCAGGACCACGCCCATGTCTTCATCGCCGCGGCGCGGTCGCTCGGCACCCCGGCGCGCTACGTGGCGGGCTTCATGTTCGCCGGCGACGAGGGCGAGGCGGAGGCCTATGTCGAGACCCACGCCTGGGCCGAGGCGCATATCGAGGACCTCGGCTGGGTCGGCTTCGACCCCTCCAACGGGGTCAGCCCCACCGAGCATTACATCAGGCTTTCCTGCGGCCTCGACGCGCACCAGGCGGCGCCGATCCGCGGCCACGTCACCGGCAACAGCCGGGTCGGGATGGAGGCCCACGTCGACATTTCCCAAGTCCAGCAGTGAAGGGGCCGCGTCGTGACCTATTGCATCGGCTTGAAGCTCGAGGGCGGCCTGGTCCTGCTGTCGGACACGCGCACCAATGCCGGCGTCGACAACGTCTCGCGCTATCGCAAGATGTTCACCTGGGAGGTGCCCGACGACCGGGCGCTGGCCGTTCTGACGGCCGGCAACCTGTCGATCACCCAGGGCGTGATCACCCGGCTGAACCGGGCGATCGTCGACTTCAAGAGCGATCCGGAGCGCGAATGCATCCTCAACGCCGAGAGCATGTTTCGCGTCGCGCAGATCGTCGGCGACACCCTGCGCGACTTGCAGGAGCGTCACCGCCAGTCGCTGGAGGCCCAGGGCGCCGGCGCCGACGCCTCCCTCATCCTGGCCGGCCAGCGCGCCGGCGGCTCGCACCGCCTCTACCTGATCTATTCCGCCGGCAATTTCGTGGAGGCGACCGACGACACGCCGTTCTTTCAGCTCGGCGAGCACAAGTACGGCAAGCCGATCCTGGACCGCGTGATCACCCCGCAGACGCCGATCCCGATCGCCCTCAAGGCGGCCATGGTGTCCATGGACTCGACCCTGCGCAGCAACCTCTCGGTCGGCATGCCGCTGGACCTGGCGGTGATCCCGACCGGCGCGCTGGCGTTCGCCGTGCGCCGGCGCATCGAGCCCGACGACGCCGAGTTCCAGAACATCAGCGCCGAATGGTCGAACGCCCTCAGGAACGCCTTCGACTCCCTGCCCGAGGTCGTGGCGAGCGGCTAGCGGCGGCATCGCGCGGGCTTGACCGGGCGACGGCCGCGCGATTACTCTTATTCCATGCATAGACCACGCCTGTCGGACCGGAACGAGCGAATTACCAGCCGGGCGCTGTAGCCAGCGTCCGGTCACGCCTGGGTCTCGTTCCGAATCCAACAGGAGTTTTCTGTGCCATGTCGTCCCACAATCCGTCCCAAACGCCCGCCTCGGCCGAGCGCGGTCCGCAGGCCGCGACGGTCTGCTTCTCGATCCAGGCCGCCGCGGAGCCTGGCGTCATGCCGCGGGTGCTTGAGCTCTTCGCCAAGCGCAACCTGGTGCCCGAGCGCTGGGTCAGCGGCGTCCACGGCCTCGCCGGGCGCGGCGCCGAGCTGATGATCGACCTCCAGGTCGCCGGGCTCACCGGCCAGGACCGGGCCTACCTCGCCCGCTGCTTGGCGCAGATCACCGACGTGCGTTCGGTCTTGACCTCGGAAAAGGCCGGAGCGTAAGCCTGGGGCCTCATGGGCCGGTGTTGGTCGCCGGCCCGCGACAGCGAACCGGGGTTTCGTCCATGAGCTTGCTCGAGCGCGTACGCGCCTGCCATGGCTGGCGGCCGGAGGCCTACCGGCCCTGGACCGTCGGCCGGACCGTGGTCGGCCAGGTCCGTCACGACCTGGCGGAGCGGCTCCGCGACTTTCCCGAGGTCTTCGAGGTGTCGGCGGCGGCGGTCGCCTTGCGCGCCGACCTCGACGGCTTCGCCGAGCGCAGCGCGGCGGTCGACTCCGTGGTGCGCGCGCTGGCCGAGGGCGGCGAGATCGGACGCTACCGGGGCGAGGCCTATCCGGTGGCGCCGCGGTGGGGCGAGGCGCCCGTGCTGAAGATGGATCGCGGCGCGGTGCCCGACTTCGGCGCGCGCGCCTACGGGGTCCATCTCAACGGCGTGGTCGAGGGCCCCGACGGGCTCAAGATGTGGGTCGGCAAGCGCGCCATGAACAAGCCGACCGGCGCCGGCAAGCTGGATCATCTGGTGGCCGGCGGACAGCCGCACGGCCTGTCGTTGCGCGACAATTTGATCAAGGAAGCCGACGAGGAGGCGGCCTTGCCGGCGGCGCTCGCCCCCCAGGCGGGTCCGGGCGGCGCCCTCGCCTACCCCTGCGAACGGGCCGAGGGGCTGCGCGACGACGTGCTGTTCTGCTACGACCACACGCTGCCGGCCGACTTCGCGCCGCGCAACACCGACGGCGAGGTCGACTGGTTCGAGCTGTGGCCGATGGAGAAGGTGGC
>JAWWCG010000251.1:0-5849 GCA_033720555.1 Kiloniellales bacterium
GCCGCCGCGCAGCAGCCACGAGGCGAGCAGCCCCACCAAGGTGAGCCCGGACGCCCAGTCCGCCTTGAAGCCCCAGGAATGAACCCTGGTCCGGCAATAGTCGATGGCGTTGCAGATGCCGCCGGCGCCGAAGAACATGGCCCGCTGGACCGGACTGCCGGCGATGTTCTCCAGGCGCAGGACGGCGCGCGAGACGACGCTTTGGCTCAGGCCCGGGCCGGGCCATCGTTCGGCGAGCCGCGCGAGCGCGTGGGCGGGCCGGCCGGTGAGGCCGATGTCGAAGGCGCTCATGTTGGTGCGCCCGCGCGGCAGCACGGCCAGGAGGGGCAGCTTTTCGAACGGCCGGTCCTCGAGCAGGGTGGTCAGGACGGCTTGCAGGGTGCCGTCGCCGCCGTTGACCACCAGCAGCCCGATGTCCTCGGCGGCGAGCTCGTGCAGCGCCGCCGGCAGCTCCGCCATGTCGTCGAGCCGCCGATGCGCGACGCCGCCGCGCGCGGCCGCCGCCTCGATGTCGGCGAGGCCGCGCCGATTGAGGTGGCTCATGGGATTGCTGATCAAGGCGATCCGGCTCATGTCGTGGGTCCGCGTGCGGCTCCTGTGCGGCGGGCGCGGGCGAGCGGGCGGTGCCGGCGCGTCACGCCAGGCCCGTCGCCCGGCGCCGGTTGGAGGTGAGCACCTCGTGCTGCAGGAGGAAGCGGGCGATCAAGGCCAGGAGCGCGATGGCGGGCGCCCCGGCGGCGAGCCAGGGCGGCAACAGCCCGGCCTCGCCCATGGCGGTGGTGATGCCGGTCAGGATGAAGCTGGCGAAGCCGATCGAGATTCCCACCAGGAAGATCCAGGCGAAGGACCCGGTCCTCGAATAGGTGGGGATGAGCGACATGCTGAGCAGCAGCATGAGCAACGGCTGCAAGGCGGCGATCAGCCGCGCGTTGTACCAGGTCCGGTAGATGTTGACCGGGCGCTGGCCGTAGCCGGCGTTGTCGATCACCTGGCTCAACTGGCTCAAGCTGAGGTCGCTCGGGGCCCAGGACAGCATTTGAATGATCTCGAAATCGATGCGGCCGATCCAGGTGTAGTTGGGCGCGGGGCGGGTTTCCGGATCGTTCACGCTTTGCACGACCGCGTTCTGCAGCACCATGCCGTTCTCGGTAAAGCGGGCGAACGGCGCGTCGACGCGCTCCTCGAGCAGACCGTCGGCGTCGCGGCGAAAGATGGTCACGTTCCTGAAGGTACGGCTCTTGCGGTCCGCGTGTTCCGCGCGGACGATGTCGTTGCCGCTGTAGAGCCAAAGCCAGCCGTCGGTCTGCGGCGTGAAATAGTCGTGCGAGGCGTTGGCCCAATCCCAGGAGCGAAGCTCTTGAACGCTGGCCGGCACGATGCGGTCGTCGAGCGCGAACTGCAGCAGGACCAAGGGTAAGCTGCCGATCAGGACGATGCGGATCAGGCCGGTCGGCGACAGGCCGGTGTTGAAGATCGCCACCAGCTCCTGCTGTCGATAGAGGACGGCGACCGTCCACAGTCCGGCGATCAGGCTCGAGACCGGGAGCAGCGCCGAGACGTAGGTCGGCAATCGCAGCAGGCCGTACTCGAAAAGCACCCGCCAGGAGGAGTCGTCGATCGTCGCGACGTTCTTGCCGGATTCCATGAGATCGGCGGCCAGCGCGAAAGCCGCCGTGCCGACCAGCACCAGGGCGCAGCGAAACAGGAACTGGCGCACGACGTAGAAGGCGAAGGTCTTCATCATCGCACTTCGGAGCCGCTGGCGCGCTTGCGCGAGAACAGGGCGACGATCCGATCGGCGGCGCCTTCGATCGCGCGCGTCGCCGACGGCTCGCCGACGACGAAGGCCGTGCGATAGAACAGCGCCCCTGAGAGCCCCAGGAAGACCGCCAGCGGAAGCCACAAGGCGAGCCCCGGCTCGGCGCCCCGGTTCACCAGGCGCTCGCCGAACTGAAGGAACTCGTTATAGAGGATCAGGATGCCGCCGCCGGCGGCTATGCCGTAGAACCGTGTGCTGCGGCGCCGGCCGAGGGCGAGCGACACGGCGAGGAACGGCAGGCCGACGATCGAGAGCAGGCGCACCAGGCGGCCGTTGAATTCGGAGATGTAATTGCGGATGTCTTGGCCGCTCACCGGGTTCCGGATCAGGTTCCAGAGCTCGAACAGGGTGAACTCGCGCTCGTCGCGGCCGCGCGGACGGAACGGGCCGAGATCGTCGTTGCCGAGCGACACCCTGATCTCGCTGAACGACAGGACAGACGGCTGGTCGGCGCTCGGGTCCTTCGGGACCGCCATGCGCACGCCGTCGTAGAGCAGGGCGTGGGAGGCCTCGCCGGAGGTGTTCTTCTCCAACACGCCCCGCTTGGCCGTGGTCACGGCCGTCTGGCCATCGGAGTCGTTCTCGTAGATGAAGACCTTCTGGTAGGCCTCCCGGTCGAAGCTGATCTCCTCGACCAGGAACGTGAGATCCCCCTGGGTGACGAACACGCCCTCCTTGGCGGCGGCGTAGATGAGCGGGTTCTTGACCGCCGCGACCAGCTCCCGATAGGCGTAGCGGGCGTGCGGCTGCAGGGAGTTGAAGGTGACGGCGACGATCGCCAGCACGACGAGGGTGACCAGCAGCAAGGGGCGGATGAGCTGGTGCAGTCCGACCCCGGCGGCGAGAAAGGCGTCGAACTCGCTTTCGCGGCTCAGGCGGTTGAAGGTCAGCAGGATGGCGAGAAAGAAGGCGAACGGCAGGGCCAGCCCCAGGTAGTGCGGCGCCAGGTAGGCCAGCATGCGCGCAACGTAATGCAGCGGGCCGCTATTGCCCAGCACCAGGTCGAGCACGCGCAGCAGACGCTCCACCAGCAGGATCATCAGGGCGACCAGAAGCGTCATGCCCAAGGACGGAAAGATCTGGCCGAGGATATAGCGGTCGAAGGTCTGCATCTGCTGGCTCAGCCCGGTTCGCTCGGCGGCCGCGCGCGACCGGCTGCCTTTGAATACTCCATGACGCCGGTTTTTCCTAGGACCTGGCCTCGGCGCCGGCCCGCTCGAGCCGCACCGTGCGGGTGAAGCGCTCGGCGAAGGTTCCGTCCTCGGCGCAAAGCCCGCGCGCGCGCACCGTCAGGAGCCAGTCCGGCCCGGCGCGTTCCAGCTCGTGCAGCACGTAGTGGGCGCCCGGCCGGTCGCGGTACGGCAGCGCCGAGGCCGAGGGCACGCCGTAGACCGGAATCGCGCCGTTGGGGCCCGGGGTCTCGGCTTCGAGAAAGCGGTGGTCGTGGCCGTGCAGCACCAGCTCGGCGCCGGCCCGCCGCAAGACGGCGCGGAATTCGGCGCTGTCCAGCAGGCGCTTGCGGTGCTTGGTGGTTTCGTCCAGCGGCGGGTGGTGCATCAGCACGACGCGGAATCGCCCTTCCTTTCCGAGTCGTACGAGTTGGCGCTCCAGTTCGTGCAACTGGGCGGCGCCGAGCCTGCCCGTCGCCATGCCGGGCGCCGAGGGCATGGCGCTGGAGACGCCGACCACGGCCAAGGGGCCGCGCCGGCGCACCAGGGGGAAGTCCTCGAAGCCGGCGGGTTCGCGCCCGGGATTGCCGTCGGGCTCGCCGGGCGTCTCGTTGGACATGTAGCCGGCCCAGCGCTGCCAGCTCTCGGCAAAGGGCAGGGCGACGTAGGCGTCGTGGTTGCCCGGCACCACCGTCACCCGGTCCGGCGGGCCGAGGCGCCGCAGCCACGCCGCCGCCGCCTCGAACTCGCCCGGCAGGGACAGGTTCACCAGGTCGCCGGTCACCACCACGTGGTCGGGCTGGGCGGCCTTGAGGTCCTGGGTCAGGCGCTCCAGCACCTCGGCCCGGTGGATCGCCTTGCGTCGCTTCTGCCAGGAGAGGTAGCCGAACAGCCGCTTGTTCATGAGCTCGCGCACGCGCGGGCGCGGCAGCGGCGAGACGTGGGGATCAGAGAGGTGCGCCAGCCGGAACATGACCCGCCTCCCGGTCCCTGAGGATTCGGTCAACCAGGACGAAATCCGCCGGCTTGTCCACGTCGATCGCCGCCTCGGCGAACGGCAGGTCGACGATGGCCGCCTCGGCCCCGACGATCTCGCTTGCCCGGCGCGCCGCGTCCGCCACCGTCAGGCGGCCGAGCAGATAGGCGAGCAAGGGCGCCAGGCCGAAGGCGCTCATGAGGCGCCAGGGGCGCTTGCGGTTCTGCTCGATGCGCCGCCAGAACTCGATCGCGCGCCGGCCCTGCGGGGTGAGCAGCGCGAAGAGGTTGGCGCCGCTGCGGCGCCCGTCGGCGAACCTGAGATAGGTGCGCTGGCTCTCCGGATAGGCCCCTTGGATGACGCTGGCGGGGGTCACCGCGGCGGCGATGTCGGCCCGGCTGGCGGCGCAGGCCTGCCAGAAATGCTCGACCATCTCGGGGCGCAGCAGCGGGTGATCGGCGGTGGTGATCAGGAGCGGGTAGGGCTCGCGCAGGGCGTCGACGGCCGCGAGGATGCTGCCGGTCGGGCAGTCGCCGCACGGCAGGACCCGGAGCTCGATCCCGCCCGCGTGGCGCGACAGCGCCGCGAGGTCGGCGTCCGTGGCGCCGGACTGCAGCGCGACCGCGATCCGGCCGACGCCGCGGCAGCGGGCGAGGCACGCCACCACGCGCAGCACCATCGGCACGCCGGCGACCGGCGCCCAGCATTTCTCGCTCACCCCCGCGGCCTCGGCGACCGGGTTCGCGCCGCCCCGCTCGCCGGCCAGGATCAAGGCGGTCAGCGGCGCGGCGCTCACGTCAGGCCCTTTTCGAACATGCGGTAGGTCTTGTAGGGGACCGCGCCCAGCATCTCGATGATCCGGCGGACGCGTACGTTGTCCTCCAGCACCCAGGACAGCTCGCCCCATTTGGTGCCGTGCGCGGCGTGATAGCGGCGCACGCTGTCGATCACGCCGAGCGCCAGGGCCGCGCCCAGGGGGCTGTTCTGGAAGCGCCGCCGCACGCCCATGAGCGGCAGGCGGGCCGTCTCCACCCCCCGGACCTTGAGCCGCCACAGCAGCTTGGCCCAGCCGAACGGCAGCAGGCGGCCGCCCAGGTCGGCGATCGCTTCGTTGAGGTTCGGCAGGGTGACGGCCATGGCGAGCGCCTCGCCGTCGCGCTCGGCGATCGCGGCGTGGCCCGGCGAGATCAGCGGGCGCAGATTCTTGGCGAGGAACGCGATATCCGGCGCCGACAGGGGCACGAAGCACCAGTTGTCCGCCCAGGCGTCGTTGAAGATCTCGGCGACGGTCTCGACCTCCTCGCGGTAGCGTCCCATGTCGAGCGGACGAATGCGCACGCCGCGTTCCCGGCCGAGGCGCTCGATCGCCTTGCCGACCGCGGCCGGGGGCTCGCTCGCCAGGTCGTAGAGGTAGGCGATCATGTCCACCGCCTTGCGGTAGCCGCAGGCCTCGAGATGCCCGGCGTAATACGGACGCGCGTGCCCCATCATGAGGTAGGGCGGGGTATCGAAGCCGTCAACCAAGAGGCCGCTCTCGTCGTTGACCGACAGGCTGAACGGGCCGACCACCCGGTGCAGGTCGCGTTCGGCGAGCCAGGCCTCGGCCGCCGCCGTCAGCGCCGCGAACACGCCCGGATCGTCGATCGCCTCGAGGAACCCGAAATGTCCGGTCGCGTCCCGGTGGCGCTCGAGATGGGCGCGGTTGACCTGGGCGCTGATGCGCCCGACCGGCCGCTGGCCGCGCCGCGCCGTCCAATAGGCGACCTCGGCGACCCCGAAGTAGGGATTCTTGCGCGGATCGAGGTGCTCCAGCCGCTCGAAGCGCAGCGGCTGGACCCAGGCGGGATCGCCGGCGTAGACGGCGAGGGGCACGTCGAGGAAGCGC
>JAWWCG010000252.1:0-5821 GCA_033720555.1 Kiloniellales bacterium
CCAGCTTCTCGGCGAATCCCGCGGCTGGCCGCGCTGGCGAACGATCCTGGTGTCGCTCGCCGCCGGCGGGCTGTTGGCCTGGCGGGTGGCCACGGCGGACCTCGCGTCGTTCTGGGCGAGCGGCCTCAACTGGTTCCTGGCACCGGCCTGCGTGCTGGCGGTCATGGCCGCCCCCTTCACCCGGGCCCGGCCGGACGACGACGCGCTGTGGCATTTCAACCGGCAGGTTTGCTTCGCCGGCGCCTTCGGTTTGCTGGTCGGCCTGGTCCTCGGCGGCGGCCTGTCGGGCGCCTTCGCGGCGCTCGACGCCTTCTTCGACGCCCATGTGCCGGGCGAGCTCTATGGCGACGTCTGGACCCTGTCGCTCGCCCTCTTGGCGCCGTGGCTGGCGCTCGCCGGCATTCCGCGCCGCTTCGACGCCCCGGAAGCGAGCGCCGAGCAGCCCCTGGTGCCGCGCCCGCTCGCCTTCCTCGCTAGCTACGTCCTGGTGCCGCTGGCGATCGGCTATTTCGCGATCCTCTACGCCTTCATGGTGAAGATCGCCCTGCTCTGGGACCTGCCGCGCGGCGAGGTCGCGCTGCTGATCATGGGCTACGCCGCCTTCGGCGTGGCGGCGCACCTGATCGCCTATCCGCTGCGCGAGACCGGCCCCTGGCACGTGCGCAGCTTTCATCGCTGGTTCTATCCGGCGCTGATCGTGCCCGCCGGCCTGCTCGCCCTCGCCATCGGGGTGCGGGTCGAGGACTACGGCGTCACCGAGGACCGCTACCTCGTCATGGCCTTCGCCGCCTGGCTGCTGCTGCTCGCCCCCTTCATGACCCTGCGCCCGAAGACCGGCTTGCGGGTCGCGCCGCTCAGCCTCGCCGTCCTGCTGGCGCTCGGCGCGTTCGGTCCGTGGGGCGCGGAGCAGGTCTCGCAGCGCAGCCAGATGGCGCGGCTGGAAGCCGTCCTCGTGCGAAACGGCCTGCTCGCGGACGGCCGCATCGTCCCGGCCGCCCCGGATGGCGGTGGCGGTGGCGGTGTCGGTGGCGGCGGCGGCGTCGCGCGCGAGGACGTGGCGCGGATCTCCTCGATCGTCTCCTACCTGCGCGAGAGCGGCAAGCACCGGGCGCTCGCGCCCTGGTTCGCCGGCACCGGCCTCGACCTCGCCGGCGACCCTTACGCCAAGGACATCGTCGAGGCCATGGGCCTCAGCTACCTGCTCTACGACACCGCCCTGCCCGGCTTCCACTTCTACGCCCAGCCGACCTCGAGCCTCGCCGCCATCGAGGGCTTCGAGCGGATCGGCCGGGTCCAGCTCTACGCCTACAACGACCAGGCCTGGCAGGGCGTCCTGGGGCCCGACGCGGACGGCGAGAGCTACACGCTCACCTACGCGCCCGCCTCGGGGCGTCTCGCGGTCGCGGCCCAGGACGGCGCCGCCGTCGCCTTCGACCTCGCGGCCTTCGTCGCGCGCCTCAGCGAAGCGGGCCCGAGCCGGGCGGTCGACGACCTCGCCCTGGAGGCGCGCGAGGCGCCGCTGCGCGTGCGCCTCATGTTCGAGAGCCTGAACGGCCTGCTGGACGGGCCGACGGTCAACATCCAGCACGCCAACATCCTGGTCCTGATCGACCGCACCGACCGCTAAGGCGGCTCATGCAGCCCGGGCCCGGACGCCTGGCTCTACATCCCACAGCCGGCCAAGTCGTCGGCTCGCGGGGACGCTCTGCGAACAGCCGCGAGCTGCCGCGCCACAACCGGCCCAACGACGTGGATTTCCCGGCGGCTGGTCGCTAGTCTCTTCGGAAACCGAGGCACAGCGTGCAACCTTCGCCAAGGCGTCCAGGCGATGGGGCGCCGCATCGGGTCGCCGTCTCGCACGTCGGGCGGTCCGGCTTAAAGGGGGTCACGAATGCCGACGACACGACCCGACGAGGCCTCGCAGCCGCGCGGCACCCGGGTGGTGCTGGCCATGACGGCGACCTGTATGACCGTCGTCGGCTACAACACCACCGCCGTCGTCACCATCCTGCCCAAGCTCAAGTCCGAGTTCGACCTCACGCCGACCGCCATACAGTGGGTCATGGCGATCTACACCGTGGTCAGCGCCACGCTGGTGCCGATCCTCGGCCGCCTCGGCGACGTCACCGGCAAGATGAAGGTCTTCTTCTTCGGCATGGCGGTCTTCGCCCTCGGTTCCTTCGTGGTGATCGTCGCGCCCGACGCCACGATGCTGCTTGCCGGACGCGCCGCCCAAGGCGCCGGCGCGGCGGCGCTGTTCGGGACCTCGCTCGCCGTGCTCAACGCGGCCACGCCGGAAGCGCAGCGCGCCAGCGTCATGGGCGTGTGGGGCGCGGTGATCGGGCTGGGCATCAGCCTTGGGCCGATCGTCGGCGGCGCCTTCACCGACTATCTGAATTGGCGCGGGATTTTCGTCGCCGATCTGGTCCTGCTGGCGATCGCCTTTCTGATCGGCCTGCGCGTCAGTCGACGCGGCTACGTGCCGGACCAGCACCTGCCCGGCGCGCGGCTCGACTATGCCGGCGCGATCGCGCTGGTCCTGCTGCTGGGTCCGCTGTCGTTCGCCCTGAGCAATGGCGAGAGCGGGGGCTGGGGCAGTGCGACCACGCTGCTGCCGCTCGGGGTCGCCGGGCTGGCCGCGATCGCCCTCGCCATCACGGCGCGCCGCGTCGACGACCCGCTGATCGAGCTGCGCTACTTCCGCCACCCGCGCTATCTCATGGCGACCCTCGGCATGTTCGTCAGCGGCTTCTCCCTGTTCTGCTTCTTCGTCTACTTCAATCTCTTCGTGCAATCGCCCGCGGCGCTCGGCCTGTCGGCCGTCGGCGCCGGCGCGGCGGTGCTGCCGCTCAGCGGCATGATGTTCGTGATCTCCGTGACGGCGCCGCGGTTCCTGGCGCCGGTCAGCTTCCACTGGCCGCTGAGCATCGGCATGGCCGCTCTGGCGGCCGGCTTCCTGCTCCTGTCCGGCACCGACAACACGACCGATTACAGCCAGATATGGTGGAAGCTGATCATTCTCGGGCTCGGCATGGGCCTGACGTTCTCGCTGCTGCCGCGCCTCGGGCTGCGCCTCCTGCCGGAGGAGCACACGGGCCAGGGCTCGGGCGTCATCAACACCTTCCTCTATTTCGGCGCGACGCTGGGCTCGGTGGTCGGCGGCGTGGCGCAGGCGATCACCCTTCGCGCCGGCCTGTCCGAAGTGATCGCGGCGCTGCCGGCCGGCTCGACGCAACGCGAGGGCTTGGCGCACGCCTTGGCGCACGGCGCGCCGAGCGAGGTTCAGCATCTGCTCGCCGGGCTCGATCCCTCGACCGGCACGGCCCTGGCCAAAGCCCTGCGCGACCTACAGGACAATGCCTTCGACAACGCGATGCTGGTCGGCGCGGCCGGCGCGCTGATCGGAACGTTTATGGCGCTGTGGCTCCTGCGCGGCCCGGTTCCGCCGCTGCACAGCGCCGCCGCTCTGGCGAAGCCCAGGACGTCCTAGCCGTCGTGGGCGTTTGGGGCCGCGCGCCTATTCCGCGGCCTATTCTGCGGCCTGCTCGTGCTCCTGCTTGACCGGCTCGCGCATGGTCACGAACTCCTCGGCCGCGGTCGGGTGGATGCCGACGGTGGCGTCGAAGTCGGCCTTGGTGGCGCCCATCTTGATGGCGATGGCGACGCCCTGAATGATCTCCGCCGCGTCGAGCCCCACCATGTGGGCGCCCACCACCTTCTGGCTGTCGCGGGCGACGATCAGCTTCATCATGGTCTTCTCGTCGCGCCCGGAGAGCGTGTGCTTGAGCGGCCGAAAGGTCGAGCGGTAGACGTCGAGGGCACCGTGCTCGGCGCGCGCGCGGGACTCGCTCAGGCCGACGGTCGCGACCGGCGGCTGGCTGAACACCGCCGAGGGCACGTCGGCGTGGTCCATGGTGCGGGGGCGGCCGCGGTAGACCGTGTCGACGAAGGCCATGGCCTCCTGGATCGCCACCGGCGTGAGCGCGATCCGGTCGGTCACGTCGCCGACGGCGTAGATGTTGGGCTGGCTGGTGCGCGAATAGCCGTCGACCTTGACCGCCCCGCTCTCGGTGAGCGCCACGCCAGCAGCGTCGAGGCCCAGGTTCTCGGTGTTGGGCGCGCGGCCGGTGGCGGCCATCATCGCGTCGCAGTCGAGCGTCTCGCCGCCGGAGAGGTGGACCTCGAGCGCCCCGCCCGACTTTTCGATGCGTTCGATCAGGGTCTCGACCCTGAGGTCGATCCCCTTCTTCACCAGCTCGCCGGCCAGCGTGTCGCGCACGTCGTCGTCGAAGCCGCGCAGGATCTGCGGCCCGCGGTAGATCTGCGTCACCTCGGCGCCGAGCCCGTTGAAGATGCCGGCGAACTCGACGGCGATGTAGCCGCCGCCGTGGACCGCGATCCGCTCCGGCAGGCGCTCCAGGTGGAAGGCCTCGTTGGAGCTGATGCCGTGCTCCCAGCCGGCGCCCGGCGGAAACACCGGCCGCCCGCCGGTGGCGATCAGCACGGTCTCGGCCGAGCGGGTGGTCTCGCCCTCGCCGTCGGCCGTCTCGACGCGGACCCGGTGGGCGTCCAGCAGCCGGCCGTGGCCGCGCAGCACCTCGACGCCGGACTCCTTCAGCAGGCGCTCGTAGACGCCCTCCAGGCGGTCGATCTCCCGATCCTTGTTGGCGATCAGCCGGCCCCAGTCGAAGCTCGCCTCGCCGACCCGCCAGCCGAAGCCGGCGGCGTCCTCGAAGTCCTCGTGGAAGTGGCTGGCGTAGACCAGCAGTTTCTTGGGCACGCAGCCGCGGATCACGCAGGTGCCGCCGTAGCGATAGGACTCGACGATGGCGACCCGCGCGCCGGCCTGGGCCGCCATGCGCGCCGCGCGCACGCCGCCCGAGCCGCCGCCGATGACGAAGAGGTCGAGGTCGTGGGTCGCCATGGGCATCAACCTTTCCCTTGGGTGCCGGCGGACTTTAAAGCAGCGCGCGCGGTTCGAGACAAGGCGTCTCAACCGCCGTCGGCGGGCAGGCTGGCGGCCTCGAACGCCGCGAGCAGGCGCGCGACCACGCTGGGGTCGCGGGCGGCGAGCAGCTTCCGGAGGTAGCGCGCGGTCATGGCGGGGCTGGCGGCGCGGATCTTCGCCACGGCGTCGCGCGCGGCGGCCGGCCGGCCCAGCTCGAACTGGCAGGCGGCGAGATAGAGCCAGGCGTAGCTGAAGTCCGGCAGGACGCCGAGGAACCGCTCGTAGAAGCGCGCGGCCGCCTCCGGCTGCCCGGCCAGGAAGCGCGCGTCGCCCTGGAAAAGCTGGGTCACGTGGTAGCCCGGGCTCAAGGCTTCGGCCTCGGCCAGGACCTCCAGCGCCTCCTCAAGGCGCCCGGCGAAGGACAGGGCGCCGCCGCATAGCGCGCCGAAGGCCGCGTCGCTGGGCGCCAGCGCGAAGGCCGCGCGCGAATGCTCGAGCCCGGACTCGAATTCGCCCTGAAAGACCCGGATGAAGCCCACGGCGCCGTGCAGGTAGGCCTCCGCGTCGCCGAGCGCGAAGCCCTGCTCGGCATGGCGTCGGGCGGCGTCCAAGGCCGGCAGGGGATCCTCGACCCAACCGTTCCAGGCTTCGTGAAGATCGGTCCACATGAGGGTCTCGTAGGCCAGCGTGAACTCCGGATCGAGGTCGAGCACCCGGCGGCAGAGGCCGCGTGCCTCCTCGAGCCCCTCGGGCGTCGGCTTCTCGATGTGATGATGCGCCCGCATGTAGAGGTCGTAGCCGTCGGCGCTCGGCAAGGGCTGGTGCCTGGCCTTGAGCGCGCCGTATTGCAGCAGGCGCATGTAGAGGCTGCCG
>JAWWCG010000253.1:0-5788 GCA_033720555.1 Kiloniellales bacterium
CAACGACGCGGAGCGCCAGCCCAGGCCAACCCCTAGGGGACGGGCGCTCTTGACCGGACGTCGCGTCGCTCGTCGCGAAAATCCCCTGGGAATATGCGTCGGCATGTCCATCGTCCTCGCTCCTAACGTCCGGTCAAAATCGCACCGTCAGCGTGGTTCAATCTGGTCGGGGGCTGCTCTAGAACTTCAGGGCCAGGGCGGTGCCGTCCTCGGTCGTGCCGCGGTTGTGGTCCGCCGCGCCGGTGCGGCCCTCGAGCCCTAGGAACTGGTAGATCCGGCGCTGGCAGGTGCTGTCGCTCAAGGACTCCGTGGGAACCGCCAGGACCCGGTCTCCCAGGGTCTCCTGCCAGGCGGACATAGCATCGTTGTAGTCGGCGGCGTAGGCCCGCACCATGTCGAACTGGAGCCGGCGGACCGCCTCCGGGTCGGCGAAGTCGGGCGGCGTCGCGGCGAACTCCGCCACCCGGCGCGAGGGATAGAGCGCGTCCCACAGCGCCGGCTTCCAGTAGCGGCCGTCGTGGTCGGCCCAGTGGTTGATCGCGCCCGGCCCCGATCCCTTGATCTTGAGGAACGATTCGGCGCAGGCGCCGGGATCGCGCCGCAGGGCGATCAGCTTGAGGTCCGGGAAGGGCGTCAAGAGCGTCTCCACCGCGTTCAGCCACCAGTGGGCGGCGTCGAACACGACCGGAAAGTAGTCCAGGAGCAGCGCAAAGCGCCGCTCGTGAAACGCCAACTGTTCCGGCTTGGGCGACCAGTGGACCAGGGGCGGGTTCTCGTGGGTCGCGCAGCAGCCCGCCGCGCGCCCCGCCACGACCGTCAGGGCGGTCGACCCGCAGCGCCCCGGACCCAGCCCGAGGACGAGCGCGCCCTTCGCGGCGCGGCGCGGGCGGGCGCCAAGCACGGCCTCGAGGTTGTCGAAGTAGGCCTCTTCCAGGTCCGGCGAAAGGCAGTCGAAGCCGATCACGTGGAGCAGGAAGCGGCTTCGGTCCACCGTCCCGAACGGGAACTCGCGCTCCCGGCAGCGGAACAGGAGAGCGGCGTATTTGGCGCGCAAAGCGTCGTCGCGGGGGTCCAGTTGCGCGACCGCGTGCAGGGTCTTGAGCGCGCTGGCCGGCTTGCCGCGCGCGACGAAATAGTCGGCCAGGTCGACCGCCGTCGCCAGATCGAGGGTGACGTCGATCGACTGTCGCGGATGGGATCCGGGCGGCGCGGCGGGGCGGTCTTGGGACAAGTGCGGGCCTTGGGTGGCGGGGATCGACCTGCGCGGGCGCGGGCTCGGCGGGGCCGGCGCGCGGCGCGCCCGGGAGCATATCAACCGGCCCGAGGCCTCGCCACCCGACTTCGGGTGGCCCGGAGCGGCGCCCCCCGCGCGCCGCGAAACATCGGAGTCGCCATGACATAGATCAAAATCGCTCGGCGCTCGGGGGTGCTAACTAGCCGAACTCCGCGCCGGGCGCGCCCGGCCGGAGATCGGATCGGGCCACGAAGGGGGCCGTCATGCAGTTCACGCCAATCGTCGCTCTGAGGCGCCCCGCGCGCCGCTTCGCCCTGGTTCTGCGCCGCCGGCGGGCGCGCAGACGTCTCAACCGCGACCTGGCGATGGTCACCGAGCAGGAGCTCGCCGGCCTGCTGGGCACGCTGGCAATGACCCGCAGCGACGTCTTCACGGGCGTCAAGGGCAACCGCCGGCACCGCCAGTTGATGGGGGCCATGCTGGGGCGTTTCGGCATCGACCGCGAGATCGCCTGCGCCTATCGCTGGGAGGACCTGGTCGAGGCGGAAGCGGTCTGCGCCAGATGCCCCAACGCCGGCAAATGCCGGAGATGGCTGGCTTGGGGCCGGAACAACGACGCGCCCAACGTGTTCTGCCGAAACGCCGGGCGGTTCACCCAGATGCGCCTGGAATTGGGCCTGCCGCGCGCGGAGTGAGCCGCTATACCTCGGGCAGCGCCGGCGGCCGGCGCGCCGCCCAGGGCCGCGCCGTCTCCAAGGCGGCGCCGATGTCGAGCACCGTGAGGTCGTCGAAGCGGCGGCCGACGATCTGCAGGCCGGTCGGCAGGCCGGCGCCGGTGACGCCCGAGGGCACGGAGAGCGCCGGGCACTGGGCGACGTTGTTGAACGGCGAGGTCATGTCGAGGCCGTGAAATCGGCCGTCCGCGTCCTCGCGCCCGAAATCGTCGTCCGACCGCTCCACCGGCGGGGCCGGCAGGGCCATGGTCGGGCAGAGGAGGGCGTCGAAGCGCTCGAAGACGCGCGCCAGCTCTCGCCACTGCGCCGTGCGCACGCTCTCGAGCTGCTTGAAGGCGACAGCCGACATGGCTTGGCCCGCCTCGATCAGCGCGACCACCTTGGGGTCCATGCGCGCGCGGTGCTCGGGCAGCACGTGCTCGAAGGCGGCGGCGAGGTAGACCCCCCAATAGGCGGTCCAGGCGTCGACCACCTCCCGGCTCCAGGCGAGCTCGACCTCCTCGACCCGCGCGCCGGCGCCTGTCAGGGCGGCGGCCGCGGCGCGGGCGTTGGCCGCCACCTCGGCATCGACGGCGTAGAACCCGAGATCGACGCTGAGGGCGAGCCTGAGGCCCTCGACCCGGCCCGTCGGCGGCACCGGCACGTCGAGCGCCGGCACGAGGCTCTGGATGTCGCAGTCGTCCGGGCCCTGGGCGACGGCGAGGAACAGCGCGGCGTCGGCCACCGTGCGGGCGAGGGGGCCGAAGTGGGAGATCGAATCGAAGACCGTGGGCAGGATGTCCATGGGGATCCGCCCGAGGCTCGGCTTGAGGCCGACCAAGCCGCACAGGGCCGCGGGAATCCGCACCGAGCCGCCCATGTCGGTGCCTTCGGCGAGCGGCACGCAGCCCGCGGCCCCCGCCGCGGCGGAGCCGCCGGAGGACCCGCCCGGCGTCCGGGTCGGGTCCCAGGGGTTGCGGGTGACGCCCCACAGCGGGCTCTGGGTGAAGCTGGAATAGGCGAACTCCGGCGTCGTCGTCTTGCCAACCATGATGGCGCCGGCCCGGCGCAGGCGCTCGACGATGAGCGCGTCGCGCTCCGGCACCCAATGCTCGAAGGCATAGGAGCCGCGGGTCGTGGTCTTGCCGGCGGTCGGGGTGAAGTCCTTGATGGCGATCGGAACGCCGTGGAGCGGGCCGAGCCGGGCGCCGGCCGCGACCGCCCGTTCGGCCGCCCGGGCCGCGGCAAGGGCCTCCTCCGGGTAGACGAAGCAGAAGGCGTTCAGCACCGGCTGCGCCGCCTCGATGCGGGCGAGCGCGCCCTCCATGACCTCGACCGGCGAGAGGTCGCGCTCGGCGATCCGCCGCGCCAGCTCGACCGCCGGCAGAAAGCAAAGCTCGTCGTCGGACATCGCGGGACCCCGTCGCGCCGGGTCGGGTGAGGTGCCGGGCCGCGGCGGCGGCTCAGGCCGGCAGCGTCCGCTCGTAGAGGCGGCCGAACTCGGGCATCGGATCGTCCACCCCGGCCAGCCTGAGACAGTGCCAGGCCAGCGCGTGGTCGCTCGAGGTCACCGGCTTGCCGACCTCCGCCTCGATCTCGCGGGCGACCTCGGTGAGCCTGAGGCTGGTGCAGGAGACGAAGACGCCCTCGACCTCGTCCTCGGCGGCGAGCGTCTTCACCGCCTCTTGGATCGACCCGACAGAGATCCGCGCCGCCTCCCGGTCGTCCGGCCGGTTGAAGGTGGCCATCACCGGAACCTCGTAGCCGCGTTCGCAGATGTAGCGTCGCATGTTCCGGTTGATGTCGGCGCTGTAGGGGGTCAGCACCGCGACGCGCCGAATCTCGAGGGCCGCGAAGGCGGCGAAGGCGGCGGTGATCGGCGTGGTGCATCGCGCGGCCGGGCGGACCTTGCGAATCTCCTCGAACACGACCTCCTCGCCGAGCTCCATGGACGCGGAGGTGCAGCCGTAGGCGACCACGTCGAGCGGCACGCCCGGCAGGATGAGGTCCGCGGTGGGCGCGAGGCGCTCGCGCATCGCCCTGAGGGTCGTCGGCGTGATGGCGTTGTCGTTCAAGATGCGGCTCGCGTAGAGCGCCACGCCGTCCTGGCGAATGATCCGCCGGAACTCGTGCTCCATGGTCTGGTCGCTGGCCAGGACGATCAGGCCGATCGCGGCGCGCTGGGCGACGCCGCCGTCGAGCCGGGACGGCAGGACGCCGAGATCGCGGTAGGACGGGGCGGCAACGCTTGGCTCTAGCTGGCTCATGACAAGGCGCCTCCCGGCGCGGCAGTGGTCAAGTGACGGTCATGCCGTCGAGCGGGACCGCCGTCGGCTTGCCGGCGATCAGGTCCGCCGTAATCCTCGCCGATCCGTGGGCCATGGTCCAACCCATATGGCCCTGACCGCAGTTGAAATAGAGATTCCGGTATTTCCTGCGCCCGAACAGCGGCGTGCCCTCCGGGGTCATGGGCCGCAGGCCGGCCCACGGGGTCGCGCTGTCGTAGTCGCCGCCGTCGGGATAGAGCTCCTGGGCGACCGACACCATATAGGCGAAGTCGCTCGGCTTGTGGCCGGTGCCGTAGCCGGAGATCTCGGCGGTCGCGGTCAGGCGCAGCCGGTCGCCGAAGCGGGAGATCGCGATCAGGTTATCCTCGTCCACCGCGCCGACGGTCGGCGGGTGCGGGTGGTTGCCGACCGGAACCGTGATGGAATAGCCCTTCACCGGATAGATCGGCAGGCCGACGCCGATCCGGCGCGCCAGGATCGGGCTCTGGTTGCCCAGCGCCAGGACATAGGCGTCGGCGCTGAGATCGCCGTTCGAGGTGGCGACCGCGCGCACCTGGTCCCCGTCGGCCTCGATCGCGCGGATCTCGGTCTCGTAGTGGAACTCGGCGCCCCTGTCGGCGGCCAGCGCGGCGAGGCCTTGGGTGAACTTGTTGCAGTCGCCGGTCTCGTCGCTCGGGCAATAGATGCCGCCGGCGATGCGATCCTTGGCGGCGGCGAGCGACGGCTCCAGTTCGACGATGTCGTCGCGGTCGAGGACCTCGATCGCCTGGCCGTCGTGGGCGAGGATCTGCATGTGGCCGACCCCGCGCTCGAGGCTCTCGGCGCTGCGATAGAAGAACACGATGCCGCGGTCGTTGCGGTCGTAGTCGAAGGCGCAGTCCGTCAGCGTCTCGTGCAGCACCTGCTGGGAATAGAGGCAGAGCCGGTGCTTGCGCAGGGTGTTGCGCCGCGCCCGCTCGTGGGTGCATTGCTGCAGGAACAAGAGCAACCAGAGCCACTGGTGCGGATCCATGCTCGGGCGGAAGCGCAGCGCCTGATTCCTGGACAGGAGCGATTTCAGCAGGATCATCGGCGCCGCCGGCGACGACCAGGCGAAGGCGTGGCCCGGCGCGATCATGCCGGCGTTGCCCCAGCTCGTCTCCAGCCCCGCCGCGGCGGCGCGTTCGACCACGACGACCTCGTGGCCGTCGTTCAGAAGCTGGTAGGCCGTGGTCACGCCGACCACCCCGGCGCCCATGACCAGGATCCTCATGTCTGCCGGCCCCGCATAGTTCGCGCCGCCGCGCGTGTCGGCTCGCGGCGACGATCGCGCGGCATGATACGACATTTCGCGCGATTTCGCGCGCGAGGTGCGAGGGCGCGTCGCCCGTTGGCGTCAGCCCCGCTCGGTGTCGCGCCGCTCGCGCCGCTCGCGCCGCTGGCGTTCGTGGCGTTCGTGGCGTTCGCGGCGTTCGTGGCGTTCGTGGCGCTCGACCGCCCGCAGCACCCGCCCGAGATAGCCGCTCGCAAGCCCGAGCGCCTCCATGTGCCGCACTGTGTTGCGCAGATAGTCG